>QNDS01000013.1 GCA_003644925.1 Candidatus Fermentibacterota bacterium | reverse complement strand
GAAATAATACCGGCGAGGTACCCGATTCCGATATTCAGGGATACCTGGGCGGTATTGTAGATTCATACATTCGAAAATCAGAAAGAACTGCGGGAGGATAAAGTGGTATCTAACAAAACCGTAAAAAGTCAAATGGAAAGAATCCTGAACGAGAACTTCGATGAACTCGATATCAGGTTCACCGATCTCAAGGGACACTGGCGTCACGTAACAGTACCGGCATCTATGGTAGATGAAGAGTTTTTTCTGCGTGGAGTAGGATTTGACGGATCCACACTGGCGGGTATGACCCAGACGGAAGCGGGAGATCTTGTTCTCAGACCCGATCCCAGAAGGGTTTTTGAAGACAAGTTCACCGAGAGAAAAACACTTGTGATCTTTGCCGATATAGTTGATCCGGTAAGCGGAGAAGCTTTTTCCAGGGACCCAAGGAGTATAGCCAGAAAGGCAGCCGGTTTCCTCAAAGAATCCGGTATGGCCACGGACAGCTACTGGGCTCCCGAATTCGAATTTTACATCTTCGATGAAGCCTGCTTCTGGGCCGAACGGGGCAGCCAGGGGTACCGTGTTGGCAGTATAGAGAATCCTGAGAATTCGAAGATCGCCGAAGCCAAAGGCTTTGTCCATGCCTGTAAATCCGGGTACCACATGATGTATCCTGTGGACAGCCTTCATGATATCAGGTCTGAAATCACGATGCAGATGCAGCAGGCGGGAATACAGACAAAATACCATCACCATGAGGTGGGCAGGATGGGTCAGAGCGAGGTGGAGGTGACCTTCTCTCCTTTCCTCAGCGCTGCGGATAATGTCATGCTGACCAAGCATATTGTCCGGAATGTCGCGCTGAAACACGGTCTTTCCGCGACATTCATGCCAAAGCCGGCCGAAGGTGAGCCGGGCTCCGGGATGCATTTCCATATGTTCATGACAGATAAACAGAAAAGAATATTCTATGATAAAAACGGTTACTGTAAACTCAGCGGGCCAGCCTTGAACGCGATTGCCGGGATTCTTCATCATGCTCCCGCTGTCTGCGCTT
This sequence comes from Candidatus Fermentibacterota bacterium, assembly GCA_003644925.1. Lineage (GTDB taxonomy): Bacteria > Fermentibacterota > Fermentibacteria > Fermentibacterales > JCC-6 > Aegiribacteria. Next base: position 27,817 of record QNDS01000013.1, on the reverse strand, counting down.
TCAGCAACGCTTCGGTTAACAGTTACCATCGACTTGTTCCGGGCCAGGAAGCGCCTGTATTCAGATTCTTTTCCGGCCCCAACAGAAGTGCTGCCATCAGGGTTCCATCCTACGCCAGAACGGCGGAATCAATGCGCTTCGAGTACAGGGTTCCCGATGGGATAAGTAATCCCTACCTTTCGATGAGTGCGATACTCATGGCTGCAATTGATGGTATGAGAAAGGAAATGGATCCTGAGAAACTCGGCTACGGTCCGATCGATGAGAATGTATTCGCAGATGGTTACAATACAGATGATCTTCACGTACTTCCCCGGAATCTCGGAGAAGCCCTTGATGCGCTTGAAGCCGACAGGGATTTCCTTGAAGCGGGGGGTGTTTTCTCGAAGAGAATGATTGACGATTACATTAAAATGAAGAGAGAAGAAGTTGCATGTTTCCAGGGAAGCCCTCATCCGAAGGAGCATTCCCTCTATTTCAGCCTGTAGCAAAAAGGGGTATTAAGATGAAGAAGTTACTGGTACTTTTGTTCAGTGTACTCGTTCTAACTCTTGCCTGCGGCGAGCAGCCAGCAGAAGATGTAGTTGTAGATGATAGTACTGATGAAGGAGCATCCACGGAAGATTACGTACTTCCCGAAGCAGATGAATACCTTACCCTGTCCGATTCAATAGGGATCGAACTGGGAGACAGCAACTACGTCTTCGGCCAGATAGCCGGAGCCGACATATCTCCCAAGGGAGAGATCGCGATTCTGGATGCACAGAGAAGCTGCGTAAGCATCTTCTCTCCTTCGGGGGAATTCATTCAGCGCATAGGCCGTCAGGGCAGCGGCCCCGGTGAGTTCCAGCTTGCTGTAGGAATGACATTCTTCCAGGATGAAGAGATCACGGTTGTGTCTGCGGTTACAATTCCCGATTCCCTGCAGCCCGGAGTTGTTGTGGCGGACGCAATGGGGGGGAAACTGATCTATTTCAATTCCGAAATGGAATACATGATGGATGTTCAGGGCTTTTACCCGTCACCGCCGGCTGTAGTAGCAGGTGTGAACGGTGGTGCCATTGTCGGTATGAAACCTGTATTCCTGCAGAGCGAAGAAGGCATGTTCATGGGCTTCACCGTTTCAAGATGGGAAATGGGTGAGACCGAGGCCGCAGTAGACTATTTTGAAAGCATGTCACCATTCGATCCTTCGGACCTGAGTTCGATGGCAGATGATGTTCCTATTTTCGGCGCTACTCCCGAGGGAATCGTATTAACATCGCGACTTTCCACAGAGGTGTACGAATTCACCGTTTGGAATCCGGAAGGGGAAGAACTGTTCACAGTAACGGATGAGAATTTCGAAAGGGTGCGAAAAACTCAGGAAGAGATCGATCTTGAAGCAGAAATGGTGAACAACAGGATGATCCAGCAGGGAATGCCTGAATCAATGGCCAACTGGCAGCCCGACCCGTACAGATCTTCAATAGGAGGACTCTGGATCGATGGTCTTGACAGAATATGGGTAACTAAGGGAACAACCATGACACCATCTTTCAATGTATATGACATGGAAGGCAACCTTCTTTTTACAGCCGCGCTTGATGCGGGCGAAAGAGCCAGTACATGGCAGGTTCTAATCCAGGAGGACCAGTTCCTTGCCTTTGATGCTGACCCGGAGCTTTACCCGCAGGTTTTCATAGGAGGTCTGCCGGGAATCGAAAAGACCGGCATCGAAGAAGAGGGACAGTAATAATTTCCTGAACTTCCGGGAAGGGGGAAGGCGACGCCTTCCCCCTTTTTTTACCTCATTTTTCTAATGGTTTGTGACAGAACCACCAGTCAAAGCATTCATATTCATTCAAACGTTTCCTGGCATCTGCTTCGTTTGTTGCCGGCGGCACGATAATTCTATCGCCTATAAGTTCATTGTTCGGCCATCCCGCCGCCACAGCGCCCTGTTTGTCGGATATCTGCAGAGCTTTTACAGCCCGCACGATCTCATCCATATTTCTACCCACCTCCTGCGGGTAGTACATTATCAGACGAACCTTGCTTTCCGGGTCTACAATGAATACAGCCCGAACGGTATTTGTTCCTTTACCGGGGTGAAGCATTCCAAGTTTCATAGCCACGGAATCGTTTGCGGCTACAATGGGAAATTGAATTTCTACATCCAGTTCAGATTTTATCCATTGGACCCATTTGATGTGAGAGAATACCTGATCGATAGACATTCCAATCAGTTTGCAGTGAAGTTTTTCAAACTCACTGTATCTTCTTTGAAAAGCGACGAATTCAGTTGTACAAACAGGAGTGAAATCTGCAGGATGACTGAATAGTACAAACCAGTTCCCTTTCAGATCACCGGGAATACTCATCGGTCCATGAGTAGTTTGCACATTCAGCTCCGGGAACTCATCTCCCAGCAGCGGCATATTCATTTCTGTCTTTTCCATTTTCTACTCCTTCCGTTCCTGCCAACGATCAATTTCCAAATATAGACTAATACTATCCATGAAGGGGTGTCAAGTTTATCAGGTCTTCAAGTCCGGCTTTCGTTTATTGACGGCACAGCGCTGCCTTCAGTATTGTCGCTTCAAACAGAATGGAGATCCAAACATGAACCGCAGAGAAGAGATGCATGGCCGGGAGAGGATCCCTCCGGAAGCCCGGATGGAGATTGAAAAGTTTTTATCCCAGGGGAAGAAGATAGAGGCGATCAAGGTTTACCGTAAACATACGGATGCAACTCTGAAACAGGCGAAGGAGGCTGTGGAATCGGTTGCGTCGGGCATGGGGATCAAGCTCACCACAGGCTGCCTTCCCGCTTTCGCCAGCCTGACACTTGTCCTGCTTCTTATAGTAAGGCTGCTGTAGCTGAGGGCTGAAGGAAAACCCTGGCCGGCGCGCCATCACCGGCTCTGATCTTAAGCGGAAAGCATATCAGCAGATAATTTCCCGGCTGAACGCTGTCGAGCAAAAGATTCTCAAGTATCGGTATCGATGCGCCCAGGAGTATCTCATGAACAGGTGTTGAGTCCGGCGGGTCCACAGAAAAGGTGTCGATACCCACTGTTCTTACCCCCCGTTCAACAGCAAGTTCAGCAGCGTTCACTGAAAGATATGAGTACTCCATGCCGGAGCCGGGGTTTCCCGATTTATCTGTCACGGTCTTCAGAATCAGTGCTCTGCCATCAAGGGAAATGTTTTCAATATATGCTTTATCGATCTCACGCATGTCTCCGCAGTCGACCACCACTGCAGGCAGGATGAGTCTGTTCATGGGAATGTCGTCAACGAATGTACTGTACCGGGACAGGTGCGCAGGCGGATCGATATGTGTCCCGCAATGGCTGCTCATGGTGAGTTTCGATGTGCGAAAAGCGCCAAAAGCTCTGGTCTCTTTGCAGAATTTGACGTCCCCCGGCCATGCAGGGGTGCAGGCTTCAAGAGGCCTTGTGATGTCGATCAGTTCTTCGGGGGATACTCTGTATTCCATGATTTCCTATTCTATTCCCGAAGGACACTGATCATGCAACGGACATTCATTGCATAGAGGTTTTGCTGGCCTGCATATCTTCTGGCCGAATCGTACCATGATGTGGTTGATCCCCGTCCATTCGGTTTCGCGAAAGAGTTTCTGAAGAGCCGATTCGGTCTCCTCGGGGGAGCGCGTATCTACGAGGCCCAGTCTGTTTGATATCCTGTGAACATGGACATCAACACATATTGAAGGTACGCCGAAAACCATTCCCATCACAAAATTAGCTGTTTTCCTTCCAACCCCGGGGAGGCTCAAGAGGCTCCCCATATCATCTGGAACCCTTCCCCCGAAATCGTTTTTCAGGATTGTGGCGATCCTCTTCATCTGACCCGCCTTCTGTCTGTAGAAACCTGCAGGCCGCAGAAGCTGCTCAAGCTCTGCTGTGTCAATGGAGATCATGGCATCGATATCCGGAGCCTTTTGCAGAACCTGCCTGGAAACCGTTCTTGTAACAGCATCCCTTGTTCTGAGGCTTATTATGGTTGAGATCAGAACAGGAAAAGCATTGCGGGATTCTTCCATAGGGGCAGGTACGCCGAGGGACTTCAGGGTGCTTTGCATCCTGCTGAGAATTACGGTTGGAGTTGATTCAGCCACTAATCGATCCTGATGAAATGCAGTCCCGCCCTGCCGTCAGGGTTGAGTATCAGAGCGAGCTTTCCTTTAAGAAGAGAGACGAGGTCGTCTCCAAGGGCTTCCTTCCTCCAGCCGGTGAGCTCCATCAGAGAGGAGAGTTCTTCCTTGTTGTCTGGCGGGTCTTTCGCAAGAGAGTTGATAAGATCTTTTGAAAGAAGAAGTTCCGGGGAGATATCAAGTCTGCATGATTCCTGTTTCAGAAATATGCGGAGTATGTCCGTGCGAGCAGAAACGCCCGGTCTTGAATGGTATCTGGGGATTTTGGGAATTTCCTTATCCGGAGAGCTTTCCGAATCCGCTATGACTTCAAGGATTTCATCTCCCCATTTTGTTATGAAACCGCCTGAAATACCCCTCACTCTCGAGAGAGCCCTTTTCGAAATTGGCGTTATTGCCGTTATCGCGCCGAGGATATGATCCCGCAGGACGAAATTTCTTGGCTTGTTGACCAGTTTTGCCGTATCCTCTCTCCAGTTGATAAGTGCCCAGAGGGTTGGCAGCCTGCTGTTCCGTACCTTTGCCGTGGACCTGACTTTTCTAAACAGTCTGGCAGCGGCATTGTTGTATGTGGAGGGATCCGTAAGAGATTCCGCCTCCTCAAGGTACCATTCGAGACGTCCCCTTGCTTCGAGTTTTTCGATCTGATTCCTGTATATCTCAAGCAGGTACCTGACGTCATCCAGGGCGTATTCGATCTGATCGTCAGCCAGCGGCCGCAGAGACCAGTCGCTGAGAGTATGTCCCTTTTTCGGATAGATACCGCATTCAGCTTTGATAAGTTTGAAGAGGGCTGTCTGTCTGTCATGACCTAAAAATGCTGCGGCAAGCTGAGTATCGAAAACCGAAGCGAACTGCACGCCCAGATGATGCATAAGAACATCTATATCGTTTCTGGCAGAGTGTATGACTTTAACCGGAGAATCGGACTCAAAAAGTCTGCCGAGCGGAGATAGATCGTCAATCGAAAGAGGGTCTATAGCGACAGGTCCGGAACTGTCCGCTATCTGGATAAGAAACAGATCAGGCCAGTACCTTCTCTCGCCATGGAATTCAGTATCAACAGCAATAGCTTTCTCATCACGAAGCTTATCCGTAAGTCTGTTCAGATCTTCCTGTGTGCTGATCACCCTGGTTCTGTTCAAGTTTCTCCCGATTCAGGTTCAGTAGTTCAAGGAGGAATCAGGTGATTCCACCGCACCCGGACCATCAATAAAACATGTTTCCCTGTGAAAAGGGCAGTATACACCATCTGAAGTTATTTCGTAATAGGAGTAGCCATCATCTGGGCAGTGAAATCCGCCTCTCTGACCGAACTCACCGCTGCTCCGTTCGTACATTTCCGCGAAACTCGACGGGTACCCGTAGCCGGCACTGCTATACTGCCGGACAACTACAGCCAGGCTGTCCCTTAATGTTCTGCAGGCTGAACCTCCCATATCGAACCCGTTTCCAAGATGATCGGCTGAACAGAACAGAATACCATCTTCAGCGTAATAGCGGGAGTCACCAGTTACAGGACAGAGAAAGTCATCCGGCGCACTTCCCTCGGAAAGGGCAGGAATTACTGTTTCTCTGGCGTACGATGAACAGAGGACAGTAGCGTTGCCCAGGACATTATCAAGAGAGGTGTCTCCCGTTATCGCCCAGTTTCCATCTGATCCTGTGCCGAGCCATAGTGTTCTTGAGCCGCCCTGCGCCAGAGAAATGGAAATATTGAACCCGCGGCTCTCATGTCGTCCTGTTCTTATTGCGCCTGTTGCCGGTGCCTCCTCGAGATAACCAAGGGTACCTGGAGTCAGAAGGGCGGCTAGGCTGTCCGACAGGAAAGAGTACGCTTCCTCGATTTCGCCTGCAGCAAGATGTTCGATGTATCCTCTGCCCGTATCTATCAGCCTCTTTCCGGTACTGTCAGACCGGGCTGCAACGGCGGCAATGACCAGCAGGACTATTACAGCTGCTGTAAGGGCTTGCCTCATCTTGTACCGGATGAGCCGGTTGTAGAGGTGAACAGATCGGTAAAATCAAGGCCAGTTCCGCTGATCATAAGTCCCCATTCCTTAGCCGTGTTCTCTCCTCCGAGCCTGTAGAAAACTTCTGCCGTAAGATCAAGGCTTGCATTGTTCAGCGAGAATCCTGCGCGGAGATCCTGATAACTGAATTCGCTGCCGATCTGGCCCGACCAGATCCCATCTATCTGAGCTTCAGTTTCCCCTCTTGTGGCTACTTCTCCTCCGAGTCTCAGGCTCAGCTCAGGGTTGATCGGCAGAACGAAAAAGCCCGAGAGCCGCAGTTCGATGGGGGGTTTGGTCTCTGCCGAATCCCTTCTTTCGCCATGGAGCATATCCCAGGCAGAAAGGTAATATCTGAGCCCCGCGGTGGCTTCGACATTGATACCTGAACCACTTGAGAGCGGGCTGACTATGGTCATGGCTCCGTCAAAGGCGAAGTGCCTGTCGCTTTCAGAGTAATCTCCTGACTCGAGAGCTCCCTTAAGCGGAATCCTGATGGCACCCCTTACAAAAATCCTTGGTTCTCTGGTAAGCCATCCATCAAGGGAAATCCAGGGGTCCACAATCCCGATACCGCCCGATTCTCCGGATCCCTGCAGTTGAACAAAACCGGGAATGATCACCGACAGCGTATGGCTGCTCGTCAATCCGTACCTGCCTAGAAACTGGAATCTGATAACACCTAGACTGGTACTGTATTCATGCTCCTCACTGCTTCCAAGCGAATCCGTCCACCAGTACGAGTTTGCACCGAAATACCCGAAGGCAACGTCACCGTCCATCTGCATGGACTGGAGGGCTTCTGTAAGATTGTTGTAATAAAGAGGGTCGTAAGAGAGAGCAGTACCGCAGACAAGAAGAATAAGAGAAATCGAGATTCGGAATCCAGACATGTGAAGAGTCCTTTCTTCGAATGTTTTTTCCGCTTCAGAAAACTTATAGTATTCTTTAGCAACAGTTGACATATACTGCTAATGCTTTTCTAATAGCATAATTGTCTTTGCGCAAGTCATAACCAGTTCTGTACGAAAGGAAGGTACAATGAAAAACAGAGGTTTAATACTGATCCTGACGCTTCTGCTTGCGGCGGGATCCGCATTTTCTATGCCCTCGATCATGGGGTTTAGAGGAGTGAACAGAGTTCTTGATGCAAGGACCATCGGGTCCAACCAGATGGCATTCGGTCTCGTTGGAAGATACTGGAGCAGTGCGGACAAGTACGACGATCTTCATTTTCGCCCGGTTGGAAGCACGTCAGATACTATCCTGAGCGTAGAAGATTCCGAGCATCTGTCTCAGGGATACTTCACCCTGGATTACGGTCTTACAAACTTCCTGGAAATTGCCGCTAGAATCAGCTACGTCGGCACTTATTACGAATTTGACCTCACACCTCCAAGAAATGAATCCATAGGCCAGTGGGACGGCGTCCACGGCATGGGTGATATCATGCTTGGTTACAAAGCCGGTTTCACACCTACGCCATCCACTGAACTTCTCTGGCTCGGACTGGCAAACTACTTCATGTTCGCTCCCTCGAGCAACCAGATGGTTGAGTGTGAGGAGTACGACGGCAGATTCGACGACCTGACTCCCATGTTTACAATGCGTCAGCCCAGCCTTTCAACCGGACATACTACCATGGGTGTTGATGGACTGGTTTCCCTGGATATGGCTAATGTCTGGCCGGGAACCCCGCTAAGATTGCATCTTAATGTCGGCTACTCCATGTACAAGCAGACAGTAACGTTCAATGATTACAGGCTTCAATTCGACAGTACCGGACACAGGTCTCGTGCTGATGAAGTGCTTGTAAATTCTGCTATTGATGATAACTGTCTGGATTTCGGGGTTGCCCTTGAATTCCCGACTAAATTCGCTGTCATCTATACAGAGTATTCTCTCAAGAAGTACCTGGACAGAGATTCCTTTAACCACGTAGCTTACTTCACACCTGGAATCCGTGTATTCTCCGGCGGTGGAGTCATCATGGATTTCTGCTTCAACATGGGGCTTACCTCCTTTGATCCGGAGTTTTTTGACTTCGGTCATGGTCTTTACCAGAGCGGAAGCGTAGACATAGAGGATAGAGACCAGAGAGCTCCCCTTCCCGATGGCGGAACGCAGGACTGGGGTGTCTCCGGAAGCATAGCATTCTCAAGCGATCTTCTTGTCAGAGCACCTGTAACAACCGGAACCATATCCGGTATGATTACAGACGCTGAATCGGGAGACGCAGTAGAATCCACCGTTTCCTTCCCTGGAACCGCAGCGGCTTCAGCTATCTCCGATCCTGTAACAGGATTCTATTCCGCTACCATTACCGCAGGAAGTATTCCTGTAACGGTAGCAGCCATCGGCTACAAGGCTGCATCGGCTACAGTGGTCCTGGAAGCTGGACAGGATGTTGTTCTGGACTTCGCCCTTGAAGAGCAGGCAGGCCTTGGCCAGCTTGCAGGTACCGTAACCGAATTCGAGAACGGTGATCCTCTGCAGGCAACCATTACTGTAGAGCTTGAGGATAGTACAATTACGTTCGAATCAACCGAAGACGGTATCTTCCTTTTCGATGTTCCCGAAGGAACCTGGACTGTCAGAGCAGATGCAGACGAGTACAAATTCGCTACTGACATAGTGGTCATCACAGCCGACCAGACGTCAATAGTGGACTTTGTACTTAAGCCCGAGCTTGTAACCGGACAGGTTATCTCTTTCGATAACATCTACTTCGATAGTGGCAGCGCCAACATCAAGCCCGAATCCTACTACATCCTGGACAATATGGTTGAGATACTCAACGCCAACCCTAATGCCATGGTTCAGGTAGCCGGACACACAGATTCGGACGGCAGCACAAGCTACAACCAGACACTCAGTGAGCAGAGAGCAGCATCGGTATTCAATTTCCTTGTGCAGCGCGGTGTACCTGCCCGCATGCTGACCACAATGGGATTTGGAGAAGCTCAGCCGGTAGTTCCCAATACTTCCGCATCGAACAAAGCGATGAACAGAAGAATTGAGTTCACGGTTCTCTCAAACAGATAGTCTTCTAAAAAGGGGGCGGTTCATCCGCCCCCTTCCCCCTCGCTTCTTTCATATCCTTCTGATATTATTTCAAAGCACTGTAAACCGGAACACATCAGATATTGTCAATTGACATGTCTTTTTTACTCTGATAGTATAAAACAGCGACAGGTAACAATAGAAACAGCATCGGGAGGGGAAACATGTTCAGGCGAAATCCGGTTCAGAGCTTCATCAGAAATCTGGTCAGGCTTATTATTCTCGTACCACTCTGGCTTCTGCTGGTCTGGTCTGACATTGCCAAATTCGAATCCATGTACATCTGGATTGCCGTGAAATCCATCTTCCTGCTCTGGTTTGCCAACGTGTTTGCGAAGATGTTCTTCATTATTCCTCAATGGCAGAGAATAGTGCTTCTGAGGCTCGGAAGATCAGTCGGAGCAAGGGGTCCGGGGGTCATTGTTGTACCGCCTTTCATATACTCTCTTGCCAGGACAATTGATATCCGGATAACCACTTACGAGGTCAAAGCGACAAAGACGCTTACCAAGGATAACATTCCCGTTGATGTTACTGCTGCAGTCGAACTTGAAGTAGAAGATCCGGAAAGAGCCGCAATCGAGGTTCAGAATTACTGGAAAACCACTGAATGGGCATCCATGGAAGCCCTTAAGAGTACGATCGGCAAGAACGACCTCAGGCCGCTTCTAAGTGAAACAGATCGAATCGCAAGCGATTTAAAGAGCATTATAGACGGCGAGGCAGTGGATTACGGTGTGAACGTCAGGGCAGTCCGCATAACCGATGTGGGAACGCCGCCCTCATTGATAGAGGAGCTTGCTGTCATCGCCCGTGCGGAACGCGCGGCTAAAGCCAAGATGATTCAGGCAGAGGCGGAGAAGACCGTAGCCGCATCTCTGAAAGAAGCCTCGGAGATGCTTGCTCAGCAGCCCGATGCCATGCAGCTGCGGCAGATACAGGCTCTGCTTGACATATCGAAGGAAGAGAGTTCCATGGTTATCATTTATCCCATGGACAGCATGACAGGAAAGCAGATTGCCTCAGCAACTGCCGGCAACCAGACAGGCACGGGCAAGCAGAAGGCTGTACAGTTCTAGGTGTCCGAATAAGGGTTAAGGAGTAATTACTCCTTTACAGAAGGCGTGATACCCGTTTTCTTCCACTGAAGGAATTGCTGAATTATCTTCCTGTGGTCAAAAGCAATGACATCGGGAATATCGTCCGGCGCATAAGCAACGGCTTCCGCGGCATCATCTCCGCCTTCGGGACAGCCGTCGGCTCTGCAGTAATAGACTACACTCACCGTGTCTCCTCGCGGGTCTCTCCAGGGCTTTGAGTAGACATGGAAAATGCTTACAATCTCAATATCCAGGGAGGTTTCCTCCCTGGCTTCCCTTCGTACCGCCTCAGCCAGGCTTTCCCCAGGATCTACGAACCCCCCCGGAATAGCCCATCCCGGTGGAGGGTACTTGCGTTTGACCAGTACAATGTTTCCATCGGGAAGTTCGATTATCGCGTCGACTGTAATAAGCGGCGTTACGGGTCTCATCATGTCTCCGTTTGTTACGTTTGGAACAATCAGTGTATATTACCGTATATATACGATGCAGACCGATGGAGAACACCTCTTGAAAGGATAATAATGAAGAAGTATCTGATAGTGCTTATGATCGCGGGACTTATAACTGGAGCCTGTGGAAGTTCCGAGAGCGCAGCCGATGAAACGTCCGGGGGGCAGCCGGTAGAAACGACCGGAGAGCTCACATGGTTTGAAGATGATTTTGATGCTGCAAGCGCTGAAGCCGCCGCATCGGGAAAACTGATGCTTATTGATATGTACGCCGACTGGTGCGGTCCCTGCGTTACCCTTGGCGAGCAGTATTTCACAAGCGATGAGATGTACCCGGTTCTTTCGAACTTCGTTCTTCTGCGGCTTGATGTCGATAATCCTGATGTAGCTCCCTATGCGCAACAGTACAATGTATCGGCAATCCCGTGTGTGGTAATAACTGAAGCCGACGGTACGGAAATAGACAGGATCGTTGGAACCACACCGAGTATAGGGGAGTACGTAACCGCTCTCGAAGCGATCATTCAGTAGTTTACCTGGAAATAGTTCAGTGAAAGAGCGGGGAGTTTCAGAACTCCCCGCTTTCTGTTACTCTCCGGCAAGCTCCAGAATGTAGAGCTTCTGGTACCCGTCGAGAGGGTCCAGCGACCAGGCCAGTATACCGAACTCATCCACATGAACCTCCCAGAAAAGACCCGGGAGCCCGGTTATGCCGGGCAGTTCAGCGGTGAAAAGGTGATTTCCCTCGTAATCGAAAACATCCAGCGTAGGTGTCTCTTCGGTTCCTCTTCTTACCCAGAGCCTTTGCTGATCATCGATTCCCATAGAATGGATCTTCCACCGGAAAGGATCGGGCAGATAGTTCAGCTGTCCGTTTGCACCCATGTTCCTTGCTCTGGTGTTCCAGAACTCAGCTTCCTCAATGATTTCCGGCTCACTCTTCTCGGCCATCGGGATGTCCAGTCCGAATTCGACGAAGACCTCTCCATTCACGTCAAAACCGGTGATCCGGTATTCCTCCGTGTCTCTCTTCGCGAGGAAAACGTTACCATCCCTGTCTGAAGTGAATACATTCGCGAAGTAGGACTCGTTGATCAGGACTGTGAAATCGACGAAATCAAATGGAAACGTGTTTTCCCAGTATGTAATAAACGGTTCTCCCGAATCGGATTCGTACTTGCCGACGACAGCTGTTACTAAAAGCTGTCCGTCCACTACGTCGAATGTATTGTGGGTTCCCACATATGTGTTTGATTCCGCAGGAGCGATCCAGAGTATAGGCTCACTGAGGATTTCTGCAGTTATTCCAAGCCATTCACCTTCTGGACTGAATGCATGCAGTCCCCCGGTCTGCTGGTCCAGAATTACAATGCGTCCATCTGTAAGGCGTGTCATCGACAGTGGATTTACGACCTCTCCCGGTCCGGTACCCCTGCGACCGTATTGCCTGACGAATTCTCCTCCGGTTGTGTACTCACGCACGCAGCAGGCTGGACGGTCAAGGATGAGGATGTTTCCATCGAGGGTATGAGAGGAGGCTTCTATTGAACCGAGAACGAAGTTTGAATCACCGAGCTCCACTCCGATCGAATCGACGAACAGGAGTTCCAGAACAACTTCGGTATCTTCGGCGGGCTCATTGACAGCTGGCTCCTCCTGCCCGTTTCCACAGGCTGCAACCGCAAGAGCGAGAATAAAAGAGATACAGGTCAACAGATATTTCATATTACACCCTCCTTATTACTACTGATATATTTCCTGTTATATGGAACTAATATATATGAAAACACCGAATAACCGATGAACAAATAATAACACACTTGTTAAGTAGTTATCTGTAAAGCGTTTCTGATAGGTTTACGTCATATGCAGAGGATGTTGAGGGAGGAATAGTGAGAGTCGGATTTGACGCGACCAATATTCTGGGGCACAGCGGGATCAGAACCTATACGCGAGAGCTTGTGCGGGCACTGGCTATCGAGTATCCGAATGATGAATTCTTGCTTTACACATCGTTCAGTTCTTCAAAAAAAAGTGCACTCCTGAAAATCTTCGGACAGTATCCGAATGTCAGGATTATCGGAGGGCTTCCTCATCCCCGAATGCTGGGAGACAGCCTTAAATGGCTGACGATTCTCGCAACCTCCGCTGCATGGAGGGTTAACGAACGCAAGCTGGATTTTATCCATCTGACTGATCCTTACGGCGCTGTTGCGCTTCCCGGATCCTACATAGCAACGATAAATGATATTTTCCCCATAACTCTACTACAGTACAGGAACTCATATCTTGAGAGGCTGTACCTTCGCAGAACACCTGTTCTGCTGCGAAAAGCTTATGCTGTCATTACTCCGTCACGCTACGTTGTTGAGACTCTAAACAGCAGATATCCTTCCTGCCCGCTCGATATAGTACCTGTTCATGATGCTGCGTCCACTTCGTTCAAACCTCTGAAGCCGGATGAGGAACTCCTGGGGCGGTACGGGCTCTCCGAAAACTCTTACTTCCTCTTTGTCGGCCGGGTTGATCCTCGAAAGAATCTATCCAATCTGCTTGAAGCCTATTCGCTTCTTTCAGAGAGTATCCGCAGGGAGAAGCATCTTGTTCTTGTCCTGTCCGGAAGCCGGGAAGATAAAGAAGTTTTCGAAACTGAAAATGATATTACTCTCAAAGATCCGTCAGTGCATACGATAGAAGGCGTATCAGAGGGCGATCTTGTTCAGCTGTACTCTTCTGCAGCCGCGTTCGTGTTTCCGTCTCTTGAAGAGGGGTTCGGTCTCCCCATAATAGAGGCGATGCGGTGCGGTTGTCCTGTTATTACATCCAGCGCATCGTGTCTTCCGGAAATAGCTGGAGATGCGGCGATACTTGTTGATCCGCACAGCGCAGAGGAGATTGCCGAGGCAATGACGGCTATGATCGATCCTGCAGGTGTGCGTTCAAAGTTCATATCCATGGGTTTTAAGCGCGCTGAACATTTTTCGTGGAAGAATACGGCGATGGAAACAATGGAAGTATACAGGGATGCCCTGAAGCAAAAACGTAAATAATCGTACTTATCGTTTTAGAGAATTGTATCTCTTAAGCAAGGCAAGATTCAGGGAACTTCTGTTCTTTGCGAAAGCCAGATAGAATTTTCTTTCTCTTGATCTGTCGAACTTTCTTCCATAGGGACGAGTTCTCTTCTCATTATCGATTCTCAGGGAATCGATTTTCCTGAAGGGGATTAAATACTTCTCCTGATGATTTATCCCGCCCCATTTTGAAACATAATATTTTCTGTTATTTACAAAGAAGTATGGGTTCAGCCTTTGAATCCTTTCGTCGGAATTGATCACACTGCTTCCCTCGTGAAATGTTTTTCCAGACAGAAGGCAGGCAACAAGAGGATTGTCAAGATCATCCAGCGTAAGGCTGGTATTGATGGATTCAATACCCCGGATAAGTTGTACTCTATAAAAATAATCGCAGTCCTCAAAATATGCAGGGAAAATATTCTCATCAAAATATCCTGCGTCTCTGAATGCGCCCGGCATCAGTATACAGGCGGCAAGCCCATGGGAAAACTTCCAGTCATCTCCGTATCTGCCATGTGGTCCCGTTACTGTAATGAACGCTTTGTCATGTGCTTTCTGAGCCAGAGAGATCATTTTGTTAATATCCCCGGGGTGAAAGCGAATATCACTGTTGATAAAAAATACATAATCATAATCGCCCTCATCGTATCCCAGGTAAAGCGCCTCATTGAAACAGTGTGCCACACCTATATTGTATCCAATGTTGTGAATGAACTCATTTTCAGCATCCGGAGCGATTCTCCCCGAACTGATATATTCGGCGATCTCCGGATCCTCTGATACGAAGTGAAGCAATAGATCCCAGTCATATTGAGTATCAATCGAATCAATGGTCTGTCTCAGAAGATCGCATCTGTTCAATGCTATCGTATGGAAGAGGATTTTCAAGCCGGTAAGCCCCTTTGGGTTAGAAGAAAAGCGGGGGGTTGTGCACCCCCCGCCGTTCCCATCAAGAAAACAGGGTTAGAATTTTACAGCTCTAACACTCTCTACGATATCACCTGCTGTGAACCTTACGATGTACATTCCGGCTGCGAGACCATCGGTACTCCAGTTAACAGAATGCTGTCCCGCTGCGAATTCATCGCTGAGCAGATTTTCAACTACGTGTCCGCTCATGTCGTACACCATAATCTCAACTTCGCGGGGGCTGCCGAGGTTGAAGACGACTGTTGAAACTGCTGAAACAGGGTTTCCAGCAATTGCAAACCCGCCATTTGGAAGAACAGGATACTCGGTGTCTCCTATTCCAACACTGATGATTCCACCGAGCCAGTAGGTTTCACCGCAGCTGTCCGGTGTGTCATCCCACATTGGATGCTCCTGCCCGCTCTGGGCGTATGTATCCCATTCTTCAGCCCTGTAGGCTGCCTCGTACATGGAGACAAAGCCATCGCTGTTCATGTCGGGATCTCCGGGAAGACTTCCGCCGGGAACGCTTGTTGCAGGAGGAGTGGAACCGTGCATGGCTCCTGTCCAGTAGTACACATACT
The DNA here is from genome assembly GCA_003644925.1 of Candidatus Fermentibacterota bacterium. GTDB lineage: Bacteria > Fermentibacterota > Fermentibacteria > Fermentibacterales > JCC-6 > Aegiribacteria. The sequence goes on along the minus strand of QNDS01000013.1, from coordinate 12,458 downwards.
CATCGTACTCCGGGTATGTCGCTCCTGCCCAGCTTGATTCAGTGGCGTTGGCAGCACTGGCGAATGTCCTTGGCTGCGCTGCTCCTCCGTTGATGACTTCTTCAAGGAAGCCTCCCGAGAAGCATTGTTCCATGACGACATGTACGGATATTGCGGAGAATGAATCCATGTATCCCATGAAAGTGTCATCATTGAGAGTACCGTTCCAGAGGTTGAGGATAACCTCGGGCGGTACATCAAAGCCGCCTTTGCCGGTATTTCCATGATCGGTGGTGAAAATAAACAGATGATCATCAGGGCCGACCATGGCGTTGATCGCATTGTAGCCGCTGGTCACCCCTGCGGCAGTGGCATCGTAGATGATATCATCATCGGTGTCGCCATCGAAATCGGGATTCGAATTGAGACCATTGGACAGATCCGGGGCCGGATTGAGCCCGTCGGAGAAGCAGACGATTATATGATCATCTGGAAGCAGGTAGTCATGAGCAAGAACGGTGTAGATAAACTGAACATCACCGTAGTACCTGGTGTGATTGTTTCCCTGATTGGCTCCGCCGGAGATAATCCAGGCGTACATGTGCTCGGCATTGGCTGCGGTGGATTGCACGTTTTGCGTGAACCATTCTATGAATTCCTCGCGCTGACCCTTTCCGTCGGCCTGCGGAAGGCATGTATGGGTGACGTTCATTCTTTCAAGGGCGTTGGGGGGAGTCATCATTCTGACAATTTCCATATCACCGTTCAACCCGACAAATACCCAGCGGCACGGATGTGCCCAGTTTGCATAAGCCATATCATCGATAAGGACAAGGTAGGCATCCATTGGAACGGTCTCTTCTTCCTGCCATGTCTCAACTATTGAACCTTGGGGGAGGACCGCGTCCAGCACCATGACTGATCTGCCGGTGATGTTACCGTTCAGTATTTCGGAGAACACCATATCTGCCGCCGAATTAGCATCAACAGCGCTGCTGGCGCCTGCAAATGCAGCAAGCAGAACAAGAATGGTCAGTGCTTTATTCATTATACCTCCAAGGATTATGATAAATAGGGAATAATTAGCTATACATTAACATCTTACTGTCGTATGGAGATGTAGTCAATAGGGGGAGTATTGTTTACGGAGCCAGTAACTTCATGTTCCGGATCTCCCGGATGAAGAAAACAGCAGTTACGCAGGCTGCCAGAAGGTCCGCCAGCGGGAAAGCGGCCCATACACCTGTCAGGGGGGGTGATATCAGATATGGAAGCAGCAGCATAAGCGGGATAAGGAAGAATATCTGTCTTGAGATCGATAGAACAAAGGAAATACCTGCTTTTCCAAGGACCTGAAAGGTTCCCGCTCCTATTACCTGAAAACCTACAACAGGCATCATGAGAACAAGTACTTTCAGTATTCCAGCCCCGGAGGAGATAAGAATCTCGTCGTTGCTGAACAGGCTCAGCATGAAACGTGGAGCCAGTTCAAAAAGAAGCCAGTAGGCTCCGGAGAGAACAGTCGCTGAAATTACCGCATACTTGAGAGCCTTCTTTACCCGCTCGTATGACCCTGCTCCATAATTGTAGCCAACAACGGGCTGGAGCCCCTGGATCAGACCGAAAAGGGGCATAAGGGCGAACATCAGCATCCTGTTGGTTACTCCGAGTGCGGCAAGATGAATTTCGTGGCCGTAGTGCATGATAGAGTTGTTCACAGCTATGGCCATGATACTTCCACTCACTATTCTGGCAAAAGAGGGAGATCCGATACGCAGCACGTTGAGAGACTGGCGGAGCCTCGGAACAAGATGCTTCCAGTCGAATTGAAGATGACTTCTGCCTCTGAAGAAATAACCGGTAATCCACGCGAATGCAGAAAGCTGTCCAATGACCGTAGCGATGGCAGCACCTCTGATACCCATGTTCAGGACGAAGATGAAAATAGGATCGAGGATGATATTCAGCCCAGCTCCTGCGAACATGCTTATCATGGCTACCCTGGTGTTGCCTTCTGATCTTGCGATGTTGTTGGAACAGACTGTTACTGTGAAAAAGGTCCCTCCAAGTAGAATTATTGAAAGGTAGTCCCTTGCGAAAGGGAGTATACTGCTGCTTGCGCCGAAGAGCTTCAGCACTGGATCAAGAAAGATCAATCCTGAGAGGGAAATCAAGAGCCCGAAGAGTGCCGCAAGGAAGAATGAACCACCTGCTATTCTTCCAGCCTCTTTTTCTCTGCCTGCTCCCAGTTTCCTGGAAATTATCGATGCTGCTCCTATGCCGACAGTCTTGCCTACTGCAAGCAGGAAGAGCTGTATCGGGAAACAGACCGCAAGGGCTGCGAGAGCGAGTGTTCCCACTCCCTTGCCGACAAAAATAGTGTCCACGAGGTTGTACATGGACATAACCAGCATGCCGGTTATGGCTGGACCTGAAAGTCTTATCAGAAGCTTGCCTATGGGCTGGGTTCCAAGAAGAGCGGTTCGTTCCGCGGAGTTCATCTTCGCCTTTTTCATGATTGAATATTCAACAGAACCAGAGCTGTCACAGTAAGTCCCACAGCAATCCGTTCCCTTGTTCTCAGCCTCTCTTTGAAGAACAGCCAGCCGGCAAGACTGAGTAAAACTATTGTTCCGGCACTGTAAACAGGGAATACGATCGCGGTTTTCAGCCTTGACAGAGAGAGAATGAGAAAGAATGAAGCGAAGTAATTGGGTATGCCAACCGCAATACCTGTAAGAAAATGCGATAGACGAATACTCTTTCTCCGTCTGAAGGTTTTCCATCCGCTTATCAGGAGAGCTGTTGTAAAAACGAAGAAAAGAAAAAGGCTCTTCATTTCAAGAATGCCATATCTCTGATAGACTTTGTTGCTGAATTCCGACATGCCTACAGTAAGAAAGAGTATCAGCAGTACAGGTTTGAAACCCGCCATTATGCCTGCTGGATTGGAAAGGTCAATATTTGCGAGCAGAATGGACATCAGAGCCAGTAATATGCCGATCCACTGCATTCCTGTTGGAAGCTCGCTCCACAGAATTATTGCGAAAAGCATGGGAACCAAAACACCCATTTTCGAAAAGCTTCCGGCAAGGCTTACTCCGCTTTCTCTTATAGCTTTCTGAAGGTACATAAACCCGAGAAAATATAGAATACCAGAAGGAAGTCCGGTGACAAGCGCCCATCCGGCGCTGCCTGCAGAACTGAATTCGCCTCCGCTCATTACCGCCGGGAATTCAGTTGATAAACTCCTGAACGCTTCTGTAAAATGTATCGCCGGGAAACGCTTCGAGAGGAAGAAGAAGAGGGAGAGGAGCGAAGCGACCAGGTAGTTGAAAGTTGTTACAGTATACCGGTCCATGTTCCGGGATTCACTTACTTTGAATATCAGCGCTATTGAAGTGCTGCAGGTTATTGCAAGAAATAGATAGAGCAGGTTACAGCCTCCGGACTATCTGCAGACCGTGAGAAGCCTGGTAAGTGTTGAAGGCTCTGTTTCATCAATGGTTATACGAAGCAGGTAGAGCCCTGCTGCGAACGAAGATACATCCAGTTCAAGTGTTTCGATGTGTTCGTATGCAGCCCTGCTTGAGATCATCCTGCCGGAAGTATCGTACACTTCTATCAGAACCCCTTCATTAGTGGATGGAAGGAGTATAGAAGCCATTTCCCCGCATGGATTCGGCCATAACCGGATATTCTGCGGTGTAACAGGTGTATCTCCACTCACTCCCGTTCCCGAAGGGCTGAAAAGAGCTGCGTCGAACGCTATGTACTGCCCGCCAGTGCCGGTATAGTCGCCAAGTGTCAGATAGGAATCGTAATCGAGGTTGAAGTTCCCAAGGAGCGCCCACTGGTCGCTGTAATTGCCCTGGTTCAGGCTTATCTCCACCGTTCCTGTCGAGGTTTGCAGCTTGTATATCCCGGTTGCCGAGGCATATACGGGCGGGATGTAGACGTACACATCGTAGTCCCCCTCACCAGGCAGTGCCGGGTGCCATTCTGCAAAGCATGTATCAGGGAGGGCTCCCGTTGAATAGGTCCACCACGCATTACCATCATAACCGCTTCCCGCAAGGTGCCAGAATCTGCAGTCCGCGTACCTGTAGAAACCTCTGCATCGATCGTCTACGAGGGTATCCGGCTGTGCCGGAACCGGAGCCTGAGCGTAGAAGAGCTGACTGACCCCAATCTCCACATGCCCGTTGTTGTAGCCCGGCCAGTCGTACAGAACATCTTTGCCGTTGTAATAGTTGCCCCAGCCGCTTTCATTCGCGTCACCAAAAGGATCGTTCACAACCACGGTATGATCTGCGTAGTATCCATTGAAGAGGATTATGTGGCCGTACCCCAGAACTGTACTCGAACAAATAACCGGATAATTAGTGTCAATCTGTCCGGTGAGGGTAGACCATGATGTCCCAGCCCATGCGGAGCTTACCTCATGCTGGTTGAGAAAAGCCACCATGTTGTTCCACCAGGCGCTTCCATCGGGGCAGATGAACCCGTGAGCGCCGGGAACGAATACCCCTCCGGGGCTTTCACCCAGGTCATCGTAGGTAAAATCAAGGAAAGTGTATTCTACAGGAATGTAATTGCCCCACAGGCTCCAGTGGCCGGGGGATGGATATGAAGCCCAGATGGAATCAGGTGTAAGCATCATGTAGTACTGAACTGCCATCATGCATGAGGTAGGGCCGCAAGACCAGCTGCCGTCGAACCAGTCCGGCGTGTCCCACCTCTGGTGCATATAAGGAACATCGAAATGCGCGTCCCGATCGTCCGTACTGAAATCCACTGCGAGATCGGGGAGAGGGGGTACATCCATTCCACGAACGCTGCCATCACCGGCATCGCTCCAGATTATGCTGCCGTTCTCAAGCTCAAGAGGATACAATGGAAATACATTTTCCGTAAGGATGCTTTCGACTCCTTTGAGAGGATCCAGGCTGCAGACACTTCCAGACACAGGATACATCCCCTGAAATTCCAGCAGCGAAAAGAGAACATTTCCCTCTTCGGTCCAGGAGGGAAATAACCCGGAGGAGTGTTCAAGGATCACGTTACCCTCAGGGTCCAGCACGATAAACCCTCCCTGAGATATTTCAGCGAGCAGCATACCACCAGGTCCCGCGGTAATCCTTGAAAAGGTTACTTCATCGAAGCCGGAGATCTCCGAAAATTCTCCGGAAAGAACATCAAGCCAGCCGATACCGCCGGTTTCTCCCGTGTAGAAAACAGATTCCCCCTGGCAGGCCAGCCATGCGGAAAAACCTCGGACGGGCCAGCTCCGCAGTTCCCCGCCATGGAAACTGTATTCGGTGATCGTCTCTCTTTGCGCGATCAGAAATGTGCTTCCCGAACATTCGAACGGTCCGCTGAAGTAATCACCCTCGAACAGAACAAGCCTCTCTCCTTCATCGGTAATACTTACAACTCTTTGAGGTTCACCGGGAGGACATTCCTTGAAAAGGACCCCTTCGCAGGTTTGAAGAGCATTTCGTCCTGCTCCCGGCTGAAGGGAAAGCACTTCAAACTCTCTTTCACCATCTGCAATGTAGAGCCCCGCGTGGCGTCCGTCAGTGTAAAGCAGCCCGTCCGTTGTACCCTCAAGCGGTATGGTGACCGCCCAGGGGTCGGGAAGCCCGGCAAGCAGAAGGAAAATGATCAGTGCAAACAAGAGTTTACTTTCTTCTTCCTACGGGAGCAATGTAAATAACAAATTCATCTTCTCCATCGAATCCAAGAAGAGAATCCATCTCTTCCTGATCGTATGCCCCTATACCGCAGGTGCCCAGGCCTGCCGCGGTGCAGGCAAGGTAGAGGTTCTGGCAGAGGTGCCCGGCATCAAGGGCGATAACCTTGTGTGAAACAGGGCCGTATCTCCACTCGGTTCTGTATGGGATAACGGACCAGACGAACGTAACAGCGCACCTGCCGCAGAAAGGCTGATCGAGACATCCGCCGGCTACCTTTTCAGGAGGGATCTGCTCTCCAAGGTATGCAACGGAATGATCGAGGGGAAGATACCTGTATACTCCCTGCTCAAGGCCCGAAACGTTATTAACGAGAAGGTACGTCTCAAATGGATGGCGCGCTCCCCCGGAAGGGACGGTTCGCAGGGTTGCGACCCCTTCTCTAAGAACTTTCTGTACGCCTTGTGTAGACCACAGGAGCCAGGAGAGCTCCTCAAGGCTGACAGGATCATCCGTGAATGTTCTTACACTTCGTCTGGAGTTGATAACCTCCAGAATACTGATATCCGGAATAACTCCCGGCTGCACAGCGGGAAGATCAATGACAGGTGTCCCGTCATCAACCGGCTTCTGAACATCGGGATGATCGATCCCCTTCGACTGGTCGCTCTTGAAACCATCGAGCAGGTCCCAGTTCGCCTTAAGAAAATTAATTTCTGGCATTAACCATTCCTCCTTTCCGGTCTGATAAGATAAATCGATTTGATTCTTTCGTAATATGTTAAATCCGTTAGGTGAAAGGGGACGGAGGTAATTAGAAATTCCAATTACCTCCGTCCCTGTTTGAACCCGACGGGGAGGCTTTCAGAAATTTCGCACTGGCGGGGATATTGAACCTACCGTATCAGAATAACCCGCCTGACAGCATATTCTCCGCAGCCATCCAGCACGATCAGGTAGCAACCGTCCGGAAGCAAGGGATCTACATCCCATACAAACGAGTGTTCGCCAGCGGTGTAAGAGCCGGCAGAGAGCGCATCCACCGACCTTCCTGAAAGATCATAAACTTTCAGTTGCACTTCACCAGGATCATGCAGGTTGAAACTGATACTCAGACTGGATGCGAACGGATTTGGATAAATGCTTAACCCGGTAGCAACTGAAGTGGGATTCGACTCAATTCCCATTTCCTCTGCAACGTAATCGAAAAGGAAATCCATCACGCTGATTCGCACATCAGGATGAGCGTAATTTGTCATGAAGACTACAGCGGAGTTTTCCGCCGGGCAGAAGAACACTGATGTGTTGCCGAAATCAGCACTGCTTGAGCCGTAATGACCCCAGATGAGTCTTCCGAAGAAATCATCCCGCATCACCCATCCGAGGCCCTGAAACGGATCGAGTGAGGGATAGTGGGCAGTCAGCATTGTGTCAACAGTGCTCTCCTGAAGGATACGGATACCCCCTGTCTCACCCCCCTGCATGACTGCTATCAAAGGTTGTGACAATTCCAGAGGGTCCGATTTCAGCAGTGCTCCAGGGTACCAGGGTGCGCTTGCATAGCAGCCATATGGAGAGATGAAAGAGCCGCCTGAGTAGGCATACAAGGCAGCCGTGTTCATCGTATCTACTGATGTGATAAGGTAGCTTGTCTGATCCATAGAAAGAGGATTGAAGATATACTCCCTGCAGTGAAGATCAAAGGAATCGGAGAATGTGCTTACCTGCTCGATAATTGCAGCCAGCACAGCCTGTGAGCGGTGAAGGTTGTAGACGAACTGAGTCCCCGGCTCGAAATTGTGGAAGCTCTGGTTAACATCGTACCAGATGCCTCCAGGTACGTAAACCTCCTGTATGTACTCGGTGTTGGAGTAGGTGCTGTCCCCGGCTACCATTTCTCCGGAAAAGACAGTTGTTACTGCTCGCAGGCTTGAAGTATGGGAGAGTATCATGCGCGGAGTGATGGGAGTACTCGGGTAATTGGGATTCCGTATCTCATAGGGAAGGTAATCGTTAACGTCTGCATCAAGGTCTACCAATCCCTGTTCCCATAGCTGCATGAAAGCTATGGCTGTAAAAGGTTTTGATACTGACCATAGAACGAAGAGAGTATTATCGTTGACCAGCGAATCAGTGTAGCTTAAGTTTTTCACTCCGAAGTATCCATCCCAGACCAGCGAATCACCATAGAAAGCGCATGCGGCAAGACCCAGAATGCTGTATTCAGTATAAAGGCTGTCTATGAAGTCGTCTGGTGGCGCTGCTTCGACAGAGTTCATACAGAAAAACACCAGCACAGTGAAAAGAAATATCTTTATCATGTTCTTCTTCCCTCCTGAAACGATTGGTCAGGTAAGGAGAATACATAAGATGTGAATCTGTTGAAGCGGAAGAACGTGTATCAGGTATGCACCTTACCGAACCCACGTGGATATTAACCCTTAATATCCTAGATATGGAATCTTTATACGCATGTCAATGTAACAATATACCAAGCACACTGATAGGAATATTAGTTACTAAATAGCGCCATGGGCGGCGTCAGGTGAAAAATAAGGTTCAGCCGTAATGTTCCTATTGGTACCTCGCAAACTAGTAGCTTCAGGGAGCTGCGGTCCGGGCTCCCTTAAGATACCTATCGAACCACCTGAGCTGTTCCCATAGCACGTGTTCCACACTTTCCCGGGCCCGGTAACCGTGATCCTCGAAGGGCAGCAGCACCAGTCGGGCTGTGCCGCCCGAACCGCGCACTGCTTCGAAGAAGATCTCGGATTGGAACGTGAGAGTCCCCGGGTTGGAGTCATCGTCACCGTGGATGATCAGGATCGGTTCGTTGATCTGGTCTGCGAAGAAGGTCGGTGAGAGCTGGATATATACATCCCTTGCCTCGAAGAGAGAACGACGCTCGGACTGGAAACCATATGGCTGGTTCGTCTTGTTGTATGAACCGCTCCGCGCGATGCCAGCCTGGAACAGATCTGTGTGAGCCAGCAGGTTAGCAACCATCAGAGCACCGTGGCTGTGACCGATTACACCGATCCGCTCGGGATCGGCAACTCCCATCTCGACTGCCTTTGCCACTGCTGCCTCAGCATCGGCGACCAGCTGCGGCACGAAAGTGTCATATGTGGTTTCGGGATCGCCTATCATCGGCATGGAGGTTCTGGCAAGCACCGCATAACCTCTGAGAAGGAAATACATCGATGAGGAACCGTACAGGCGCAGGAAACGCTGGGCTGAACCTCTGACCTGTCCAGCAGTTGTTGCACCGGAATACTCCATCGGATAAGCATCGATAACCGTTGGCAGGGGTGTGCCGTCTTCGTAGCCAGGTGGTAGATAAAGCTGAAAACTGAGGGGTACACCATCCTCACGCTCATACTGAACAATACGCGTCTCGATCTCGCGCAGCTGAGGTGTGGGATCCTCGAAGCGGGTTATGGGTACTTGAGAAAGAGCCCGGGTGGCCTCACCCTCGGATGCTTCGATCTCATCACCCAGAGTGGCCAGGTAATAATTGGGTACGTCCAGCTGGGACTCGGAGCGTAGTACGAAGTGATCATCGTCGCCGGCGAATGCCTCGAAGTACTCATAGCGATCGGGGGGGCAGCGGAACAATCGTCGGGATTCACCTGTGTACATGTCCCGAAGGTCCAGGAAGGGTCGGTCACCTTCTTCGGTACCACCACTTCCAGCGAAATAGACGGCGTTACCGTATTGACGCATAACCCACTGTCCGTTTGAAAGCTGATGGTAGACTGGATTGCCGGGATTGCCATAGCGGTCCCCCTCGTCAAAATCGTACCAGAGGTTTGCAGTGCCCTCATCCACATCCAGTAGCCAGAAGTATTCCCAGCGGCTCATACGATCCCATTGAGCAAGCATGAGAGTACCATCTTCGGCACCCCAGACCTTCTGCCAGATACGGTGCTCAGCCTGGAAGACTTCCTCGGGCTCGCCTGTGAAGGGCGCACGGAGTCTCATGAGCCGGTCGCGGTGGGGTACCTCGGCAACGGGATCACCACCGTCGAGGGCTTCGACCCAATAGAGCTCGTGGGGTGTTGTGGCGCGCCATGAGACCGAGCGCGGTCCATCCGGCACACCATGGATAGGTACCGCATCAGCCAGGGGGAGCGACGCGATACTCGCCACAAACTCGCCTTGCGCATTCCACACCTCGATCTCCCTGGCGAATCGCCACCAGGCCACCTCATGGGACCAGGGGCTGACCACACGCTCCACAAGGATGTACTCACCATCCGGGGAGAAATCGGCGTTGTAGTAGTGTGCATCATCGCTAATAACGCTCACATTTCCATTGGCCGGATTAACGATTGCCAGTTCCGACTTGTAGTAGTAATCGAAGAGGTCGTCGTCGTGGGCGGTTTGGAGCAGGTTCCTCGCCTCGTAGGTTGATCGCGCAGATGCACCGATTCCCTCAACGACTTTTGGTCCGACCGGAATGACCGGCGGGTCGGGTACCTGTCCGCGTTCGGGAATGCTGAGGACCAGCAGACGCTCCTGATCGGGCAGCCAACTCACCGCGGTGCCCATGAGGGGATTGAGGGCTATTCCCTCTATTTCGATCAGATCGCCCTCCACCGAGCCGACCCACAGACCAAGGTGGTCAGAATCACTGATAGTAAGCGCAAAATGCCGGCCATCCACGGTATACTCCACGTTGTGGACTTCGGTACCAGGGGGCAAGGTGAGAGGAGTGGTGGCACCTCCCTCTACCTCGACCAGACGCGGGGAGGTTCCCCCGTGACGACCATGGATGCTGTTGAGTGTGGGATTGACCCGCATGCCGGCCAGCTTGTGCATCGGGGCTGCAAGTTCGGCGAGGGAAGGATAGAGTACAGGATCCACCAGGAGCAAGTACTCTCCTGTTGGTGCCGTCCACACCCAGGGGAGCTGTGGCGCGTGAAGCACTTCTAGTAAATCGTCGGGTGGAGACTGCCACTCAGTTACCGATTGCAGGCTGTCCTCGGAAGCCTCTGCGCCTGGTACTAAAAAGAAAGCTTCTACCGTTAGTGCAAACAAAACTGCTAATGTCACGAAATTTCTTTTCACTATTGACCTCCATACACCAATATTGATACGATTATTAGTGCCTACCAATTATTATCCAGCTGCAACATAATACAACCCGCTGAATATCTTGATTGAGAATATGACTCGAAATATTGACCGTCAAGGAAGTTATTCAAGCATCATCTCTGCGGGTAATGAATGATAACACAGGGATATCAGAGATTATGCTGGTTATGGATCTGGATATAGAAATGGCGCGCCATCTGTTCAGAGAACCTCCTTCTTGCGTTTCCGTTCCCGCTTTTCGAGTCCCCGGCACAGCAGGTACAACAGGATCGGTAGCCAGAAGGCCAGAAATAACGGATTCAGGATGCCTTTGGAACTGAAGCCGCCTGAAATATTTCCCGGAAGCAGTCCCAGGAACAGTATGACGAAGAAGCTTCCGAGGGCTGCCGCTCCAAGAAACGAGCCCAGCCGCTCCCATTTGAGTGCCAGGAACATAGCCACTGCATAGATTCCCATCAGGGCTAACCCGATTGCTGCGATCGGCGCAATTGTCTCGGATGGCGGATAAGACTCCAGGGATTGCCCAATAAACATAAGCAGTAAGAAACCTGCCATGATCAACCCGAGTACGCGAGCTGACCACCTTATAACCACTATTGCTGCAATCTTCCTTTCCCGGCCTGTCTTCATGGAACTCTCCTTTCAAGCAGGACAGCCACACCCGTTCGTTTGTGAATCTTACAGTGTATGACAGAACAACCTAGTGTGCGTCTAACCAATGATTATCCAGCTGCAACATAACACAACCTCTGAATATCTTGACTGAGAATATGATTCGAAATATTGACTGTCAAGGAAGATATAAGGTTTTCATCTCCGAGAGCAGTATAAAGCAAAAACGACCCACAAGGGGCCGCTTTAACTATATATGGCGCTCCCACGGGGAATCGAACCCCGGTTTCCGGCGTGAGAGGCCAGCGTCCTAGCCGCTAGACGATGGGAGCGCATTCATTGATTTCAGGGCGCAAATATCAGGTGTGCGGGGTGTTCGGTCAAGTCCGGTAACTTCTATCAGCTCTCCCCGAACAACGAGCTGTACTTCTTTTCCAGGAGTTTCAGCTTCTTTTTCGATATATCTCCCAGCTCTTCAATAGCATACCTTATCCTTGTGCGGCTTATGTCACTTCCAAGTATCTCCATCGTATCGAAAAGAGGGGTTGAAACAGCTTTACCGCTGATGGCGATATACAATGGCTGTGTAAGATATTTCAGCTTGATTTCCAGCTTCTCCGACAATTCTTTGAAGAGCAGGTAGATGTTATCCTTGCTGAAGCTTTTCAGTTTTTCCAGCTCCCAGAGTATTATCTGAAGAATTTCGCTGGTTTGAGCCTCATCCATATCCTTCAGAAGCAATTCGTCCTTTGTAATGGGGACTCTACCGCTGAAGAATTGACCGGTCAGTTCTCCCCAGTCCGAAAGGCAGGTCATTCTGCCCTTGCAGATCTCGAGGATTTTCCCGAAGTGCTCTCTGTTCAGACCCCACTCCACAAGCCTGTTCAGAAGTTCATCGGTCGTGAAGTCCTCTCTTAAATATCTGCCGTTGAGCCAGAGAAGCTTATCGAGATCGAAAACCGGCCCGCCAAGACTGATGTCCTCAAGCTTGAAATTCTCCATCATCTCCCCTAGAGAGAACTTCTCCCTGTCATCAGAAAGGTGCCAGCCCATCATACCCGCGTAATTGAG
>QNDS01000012.1 GCA_003644925.1 Candidatus Fermentibacterota bacterium | reverse complement strand
CGGCTGAATGAAGCATGAATGGCGCTGTTTACAGCAGAGAGCACCGTACCTGTGGTGAAAGGCTTGGGGATGTAATCCATAGCCCCCATTCTAAGAGCAGCTTTTGTGCTCTCTATGGTAGCGAAACCGGTGATAACGATCACCGGCAGAAAAGGGTGCTTTTTCCCCGTTATTTCAAGGATCTCAAGCCCGGATACATCGGGGAGTCTTACGTCAGTAATCAAAAGATCATAACCGTTCGATTCCCGGAGCATGCGAAGCCCGTCTTTACCGCATTCGGTTGTGTCGCAAATGTATCCGGAAAGCTCAAGCGTTTCCTTCAGAAAAGATCTGATATGCTTTTCATCATCGATTACCAGTATCCTGTTTTTCTTCGTATTATTGTGACTCATATTGTTAATAACGTAACATAATCCCGATGGATGTCAATATTTTGACGAACAAAAGAGAATCTGCATCAGATGTGCTGACTGTTCTTGCCCTGCTTTTCTCCATTTCCTTCCTGGTGTCCTGTGGAGGAGAACCGGAAGAAGGAGAACTGATTATCCGGGCAGAGGATATCACCCGGGCCGATTCTACCCGGACAGCTGACTCTCTTTCACCTGCGGATACCCTGGGACCCGTAGTGTCCGATACGCTGCCGGAACCGGATTCAGTAACCACGCTGATCCCGGATATCTCTGCACCTGACAGTACTTCAGCGATCGAACCCGATTCGGTAGAATGCCCGTGGGAGAGAATCGCTGTGCAGATCAATGGCTCCATATATGCAAGCCTGCAGGATAGAGTAGCGGAACCGGATATTCTTGGAGCACATATCGTAAGGTGTATGTGGTGGGACTCCGATCCATGGAATGGTATGAATGCGGGGGACTCTCTTTACGTGCTGATAGGAGAGACAGGAAGGGAGAACCAGGTGATCGCGTTGAGATATGTTCCGAGGGAAGGGACCTCTAACGCTGCTTTTTCGGTTTACAGTTTCAGAATGAGCGGGGACAATTACCCTTCCCACTATTACTCCGATGGAACCGAAGTGATGAAACAGCTCAATTTCATGCCGATAACAACGTTCGAAGAAATGACCGGTCCCTGCGGTGAACCCAGAGGGGATCACCATCATACAGGAGTTGATTACAAAGCCCCGGAAGGAACTCCAGTCCGTACATGCAGAGGTGGTTCAGTAACCAGAGTGAACTGGAATCAGGATTACAACGGCTTCTGCGTTGAAATCGAAATCGGCAGCGGGTATACCGAGATATTCCTGCATCTTCAGGGAGTAGCCGAGGGTATCAGTGCGGGAACCGCAGTTGAAAAGGGTGTGATCGTAGGATATGTAGGTAACACAGGGGTAACATCCACTGCAGCGCACATTCATTATCAGATAAACGATGAAAACGGGAACCCGATAGACCCCTACCTTTTCTACAGCTCTCACAGGCGACGGCTCTCTGCTTCGGATATGGCTGCATTCAGCACCTTTCGGGACAGATGCGATGCCTGGCTAAGAGTGATACCCGAATAGAACGGTGAACGTGCGTCCTGAAGGTATTCGGAGCCCCTATACTTCCTGTTTTGCCGGCGGATGTATATTATTGTGAATTACACCAAATGGAAACATGGGCTTAAACTTTCGCTTTCTGGAGAGAAATGACAGCAATTCTTGGTATAAATTGTTACAAGCATGATGCGGCTGCTGCTCTTCTTCTTGATGGAGAACTGGTGGCGGCGGCAGATGAGGAAAGATTCAGACGGATCAAACACTATCCGGGGTATCCCCAGAAGGCCATTGAGTATGTGCTGGAGGAAGCGTCGATCGGACCTGATCAGATAGACCGTATCGCTTTCTATATGCTTCCCTCTCTCATAGTCCGGGAGAATATCGCTTACAGCAGGCATTACATCCTCAAGAGAGGGGGAATCCATTTCCTTCTTTCCCAGCTCAACGGTGCCCGCAGGATGAAGAACATAGGCAGAACAATCCTCTCTCACCTCGGAGCAGGGCTTGCAGCTCCGGTCAGCTTCATAGAGCACCACAGGGCGCATGCTGATGCAGCTGTTTTCTTCTCCGGATTTGATAACACCGCAGTTCTGACAGTAGATGGTGTTGGAGAAAGGGAAACAAGTATTCTGGCCAGCTACGTAAACAACAGATTCGATATCCACACTTCCTCAAGGTTTCCGGGCTCTCCCGGGATCTATTACAGTGCAATCACCAGACACCTTGGATTCATTCCGGACAATGACGAATACAAGGTAATGGGACTGTCCAGCTACGGAGAGCCGGAGTATCTCGATGTTTTCCGGAAAATAATCAACAGCGACAAAGGTAGAATAAGTGTAAACACCCGGATGCTTGATCTACACAGAGGAGTACACGAGGCGTGCTTTTCCCCGTCGGTCCTCAAGGCAATAGGACCTCCAAGAAAGCCCGGATCTGAAATAACAGATCAGCATAAGAACATAGCCTGCTCCGCCCAGAGGGCTCTCGAGGAGACAGTGCTTTCAATGGCACGTCATCTGAAGGATATTTCCGGAATGGACAGACTGGTGATCTCCGGAGGAGTCGCCCTTAACTGCGTGATGAATGGTCTTATTGAAAGAGAGGCCGGTTTTCAGGAAGTCTACCCCTTTCCGGCATCACATGATGCGGGGACATCTATAGGGGCTGCTCTTCAGGTCCACAGGAAGTTCTACCCGGAAATACCGCTGGTAAAACCGGAGGGTGTATTTCTCGGACCTTCCTTTACAGAGGAAGAGATACTGGATGTTATGCGGATGGCCAGATTGTCATGGGAAAGGCCCGGGAACCTTGCGGACAAAACTGCTGAGCTGATAGAACAAGGTAAGATAGTAGCATTGTTTAACGGTAGAATGGAATTCGGACCGAGGGCTCTCGGGAACAGATCGATCCTTGCAGATCCCAGAAGAAGTGATATGAAGGATATTGTGAACAGTGTTGTCAAGCACAGGGAACCCTTCAGACCCTTCTGCCCCAGCTGTCTTGAAGAACATGCGGGAGAGTATTTTGAAGGCTGTGGAAAGGCTCCCTACATGATCAAGACCTATCCCGTTTTCCCCGAAAAGATACAGGAGATTCCCTCCGTCACCCATGTTGACGGAACGGCGAGGGTCCAGACTGTTTGCCGGGGAACAAATCCGTTCTATTATGATGTTATAGATTCGTTCTACAGAAGAACAGGAGTTCCTGTTATTCTTAACACTTCATTCAACATCAGAGGTGAGCCTATTGTCGCGGCGCCGCTTGATGCTGTACGATGTTTCTACGGAACCGGCATAGATGCTCTGGTCATGCCTCCATTTCTTCTTTTGAAGAAACCTGCGGAAGAATAACTCTTCAGGCTCTTCTCGCTGGAAAGGAATAATATTGATTACTGCTCTCGGAAGAGGCACAGTACTTATCGCCGATGAAGATACGGAAAGGGCTCAGAGTCTCAAGAACAGAGTCTCCTCCATGGGTTACAGCGCCAGTATACAGCCCAATGCCAGAAAGACCCTCCGTAAGATAAGATCACGGTCGGTGAACGCTGTCATTATTTCCGCAAGTATAGGCGACATGAATATTTCCGGTTTTCTTGAAACCCTGCGTAAAGCTAACCTTGCCACCGGAATAGTCATCTACGGGAAGAACATAAGCGCCGAGGACGCCATAAGCTGGATGAAATCCGGGGCGGTGGATGTTATCCTTCAGATAGAGGGAGAACAGGCACTTAAATCGGCTATTCAGAGGGCGTTCTCATTCTCGATTAAATCCATCGAAAGCAGGTCTTCTTCCCAGTCAAACGGGAAAGAAGACATCCCTCCACTTCTTTACCGGAGCCGCATCATGGGGGAAGTTGTAAAAAAAGCCGGCAGGGTTGCTCCTGTGAAAGTCACGGTGCTCTTAACAGGGGAGAGCGGGACCGGCAAGGATGTTCTCGCGAAACATATTCATGCCCTCAGCGGAAGAACGGGAGCTTTCGTTGCGCTTAACTGCTCTGCAATACCCGAAACTCTTCTTGAAGACGAACTCTTCGGGCATGAACGGGGAGCATATACCGGAGCTGATAGGTCAAGGGAAGGAAAGTTCGAAGCCGCTTCCCATGGAACTCTGCTTCTGGACGAAATAGGAGAGATACCTCCGGATGTACAGGTAAAACTGCTTCGTATCCTTGAGGAAAATGTTGTCACCAGGCTTGGAAGCAATCAACCAAGACCTGTTGATGTAAGGCTGATAGCAGCAACCAACAGCGATCTGAAAGCGGCCGTCAGGAAGGGTACATTTCGAGAAGATCTCTATTACCGCCTGAAGGTGATAGAAATCCACCTGCCGCCACTTCGATCCAGAAAAGGTGATATCCCCATGCTTGCCGTGTCATTCCTCAGAGGGGCTGCGGAAAAGCATAACCTTCCTTTGCCGGAGATAACCTCGGCAGTGCTCGAACGCCTTTCGGCATTCAGCTGGCCGGGAAACGTACGGCAGCTGCGGAACCTCATGGAAAGTCTTCTTATCATATCCGGAAGTGTGATAGATATTGCAGACCTGCCGCAGGAGATAGCGGATCTGCCTTCCGGAGAGACACAGGAGCTCCATACAGAGCTGCCGGTATCCCTTGAAGAACTGGAACGGCTGGCTATTGAAAAGACACTTGAGATTACAAGAGGGAACAGAACGAAAGCGGCGGAGCTTCTGGGCATAGGACGGCGGACACTTCAGCGCAAGCTTAAGGAAATGTAACATATCAATCAGCGATCTGAATAATTCAATCTGGAGGTTTTAATGAAAGTAATAAGAACCGGGACTCTGAATTCCCGTTATTACAAGTGGGGGGCACTTGTGCTTGTTGTGTTCCTCTGGGTCATTCTAGGCGGCCCCTTCTACATAGTCGGTCCCGAGGAGGAGGGCGTGGTACTCACTTTCGGAAGGTACACCGCAACCACTCCGCCTGGATTTCATTTTAAATGGCCCTGGCCCGTACAGATAGTCTACAAGCCGCCTGTGAACATTGTTCAGAGGATAGAAATAGGCTTCAGAACTCTTTCGAACAACCCTCCGAGCTACATCAGTTTCACAAACGATAAGGATATGCTGGCCGAAGCGCAGATGCTTACCGGGGATGAGAATATCATCGATTGCGCCATTACGGTTCAATTCCGGATCGGCAGCGCTACGGATTACCTTTTCAATGTCCGCGATCCGGAGGAAACTCTTCGGGATATCGCCGAAGCCAGCGCACGGCTTATCATAGGAGATAATGCGATAGACGCGGTGCTTACAACCGGAAAGCTTGAAATCCAGAACCGGATGATGGATATGATCCAGAGTATTTCGGACGAATACCGTATGGGAGTTAATGTCATCGCCGTTCAGCTTATGGACGTTCAGCCTCCCCTGCCGGTCTCGGCTGCCTTTAAAGATGTTGCCACCGCAAGGGAGGATATGCAGGCCTATATAAACGAAGCTGAGAGTTACAGGAATCAGCGGATACCGCAGGCCCTCGCGGACTCCGTGTCGCTGGTAAACTCGGCGATGGGTTACAGTGCAGGCAGGGTCAATACTGCAATTGGAGAGGCATTCAGGTTCACAGCTGTCGCGGAGGAGTACAGGAAAAGCCCCTACGTAACAGCGACAAGGCTTCATCTCGAAACTCTCGCAACTCTGCTTAACTCGGCAGTGGTAACGGTAGTAGATGAATCCGCGGGTGCGCTGACTCACTACAACCTTGTTGGAGGTGTAGAATGAGACGCATCAAACACATGCTTTACGGCATAGCGGCACTCTTCCTTCTTATGGTTGTGCTGGGGGCATTTTTTACGGTGAACGAAATGGAACAGGCGGTAATACTCCAGCTTGGAAACCCCATCCGTGTGATAGTAGGCGATAGAACGCCAGAGCAGATGGCAGATCTTCAGGCATGGATTGATATCAATACTCCGGGTGTCGCTCTGAGCCAGGGAGCCGGGCTCTATTTCAAGATACCCTTCCTTCAGCAGGTAGAGATATTCGATGACAGAATTCTCGAATATGATGATCCGCCCGCAGATGTTGTTACCAAGGATAAGAAGCATATACAGGTAGACTGCTACGCCAGATGGCGGATTGAGAACCCCCTTCTGTTCCTGCGGAGGGTAAGGACCGAGAACGGCGCTCTCTCCCGGCTTGATGACATAATCTATTCGATGATCCGGCAGGAACTCGGAAACAGCAATCTTATCCAGATAGTCAGAAGCACAAATGACCCCATCGGCCTCGGGGATTACGTGAGGCTTGTAAATAATGTAACCTACTCGGATACGCTTGAGGATTTCGAGATTGATGAACAGGGTGAGATCCGCGAAACGATAAGACTTATCAGAATGATACCATCTCAGGGAAGAATAGCCATACTTGAGAGGGTAACATCGGCGTGCAGGAGTATGGCGGAAGACTACGGTATTTACATCGTGGATGTCCGCATCAAACGCGCCGACCTTCCTGAAGAGAACCAGGCTGCAGTCTTCACCCGTATGCAGGCGGAGAGGAACAGGATCTCCAACCGCTACAGGGCGGAGGGCAGAAGAATGTCCGAAGTCATAATTGCCAACACTGACCTGCAGGTTGATTCTATAACAGCCATGGCGAACATGTCCTCGCTCACCATAAGGGGAATAGCTGACAGTACCGCCGCAGCAATTTATGCTGAAGCGTTCAACAGCTATCCTGAGTTCTACAGTTTCATCCGATCCTTAGAGGCGCTTGAAACCATCATAGGAGGGTCAAGCAGCATTATTGTAGGAACTGAAGGTATTTTCGAGTACATTGTTTCAGAACCGGGCGCATTTCTATAGGAGAGGCTAAATGGGTGACGTCTTCGATGATGACCGGTACTGTTTCGTATGCGGGGAGAAGAACCCCTTCGGGCTGAAGCTCAGGCCCGAGGGGAAGGATGGAAAGGGAACTATTATCTGGACTCCCGAAAAACGGCACCAGGGTTACAGCGGTGTTGTTCACGGGGGGCTGATATCGACCCTCCTGGACGAAGCAATGGCCTATGCCGGGATGAGTGTGGCAGGATTCTGCGCTACTGCCGGCATCGAGGTCAAGTTCAGAAAACCGGTTGTTACCGGAGAAACGGTGAGGATAGAGGCAGAACTGGTTGAACGGAGAGGGCCGATTCTGAGGCTTGCAGCAAAGGTATATCAGGGTGATGAAGAGAAAGCCAGCGCCACGGCAACCTTCGTAACCGTTTCCGGAGAGAAGACGGAGTAATTGAGGAACCCCCGGGTTCTTCTTACAGGAGCCACCGGCAGACTGGGCTCTGTTATTCTTGAAGATCTTTCGGATATCTGGGATATCATTCCTCTATCCCGAAGAGGGGGAGGAACAACTGTAAAATGTGATCTTCTTTTCCCAGAAGACAGGAAAGCCCTTCTTGCTGAGGATTTCGATATTGCGGTGAATACAGCCGCAATATCCTCTCCTTCCCGCTGTGCTTCTAATCCTGCAGAAAGCTGGATTCTGAACACCCTGTGGCCGCGCGCACTGGCTGCGTACTGCCGCTGCAAAGGCAGACGGCTGATTCACTTCTCAACCGATCTTGTGTATAGCGGAGGAACCCCTCCATACAGCGAAGCTTCAATAGCGGTCCCCATGTCATTCTACGGATGGACCAAGCTTGTTGCGGACATACTTTTGCTGAAAGCTGACCCCGATGCCCTGATTGTCAGAACATCGGTTCTCTGTGGAGAGACCGGCTCGAACAGGGCTACATTCTCAGAAGATCTGCTTTCCGGAAGAATAAGCACCGTATACACCGACAGCTGGAGGAATCATACACCCATTCGCTGGCTTGCCGGAATCCTGCCCGAGCTTGTACGGAAGGATCGATCAGGTCTTGTAATTGCCTCAGGCAGGTACTCACAGTCCCGTTCCGCCTACGCGGAAGCTCTGCTTGAAAGCCGTGGAAGGAGTACGGATCATCTATTGCAGGAGTATGCGCCTCCGGGCGTACCCTCAAGACTCCATCTGAAGGGAGAGTACAGCTGTGAACAGTAAATCCGCACTGAACGGCCTGATAGAAAAAGGTATCCGTGCCGGAGAGATCGATATGTACGATGAGGACAACACCTGGTCGCAGAACAGCAGTGACAAGGTGGATATAGCAGAAGAGCTGATGCGGGTTATCGGGAATATCTACAGAACGGTTCCCTCCGACCGTCTTCTTAACGCCCTTTCGATCGGGTCAGGTTCTGAACCCCAGTTTCAGATCCTCGAGGCGGCGTTCAGAGGAGGATTGAACCTTCTGGATATCGACAGTATTCCCCTGTCCGTAATTAAAAGTAGGATCAAAAAGCACTGGATAGATCATGTAACGACTATTGTGGCGGACTACAACAAAGCTCTTGTTCATGTCGCTGATGCGAAACGGTTTCTCAGGAAGGAGCTGGGAGGCATCAGGCAGGAACTTATCACTCTGCATCACTCTCTTTACTATTCCAGTGAGTCCGACTGGTCTGAGCTGTTCGGGAGCCTCTACGGAACCATCCTGGCGGAACAGGGGGCGATCCATGCCGTGATGATGTCATCCGACTGTACAGCGAGGGATTCCACAACATGGCTTTACAACCACTTTGCCGGAAAATTCTTCGGCTGCAGAAACAACCAGGACCTTGCCTCATTCGGCAGGACACTGCACAGTAATACCGGTTTTGCAAAAGCCGATATTCACGTTGAAACTCACAGAGTGAAGTTCTTCATCGCTGATTTCGAAAAATTCATGGAAGTGATATGGATGATACTCCTGTATCCGAACGTACACGATTACACGTATGATCAGAGGGAAGAGATAACTGAATACATTTACAACAGCTTTTATAAGTCCGGTAAACCGCTGATTCAGCTGCAGGACCATCTTATCGTAAGCAGATAAGCACATCAACAATGAATAGCCGTGCTGGTACATTGATTGGTTAGATATTATTTATTTTCCATTCATTATCAATCCACAATCCGATTATTTTTATTTCAGGATAGTAATTTTTAAGAAGCTTAATAGATTCTCTTATTTGTATTTTCTGCACATCTTCATCGCAAGGATTTCCTGCGCAATCATAATGTCCAGAAATAGCAATGAGTTTCGAACCATGTCTATTTATTGAAATATCAGTCCTTTCCATAATGGAATTAACTGATATTCTGTCTTCATTCTCAGCAAGTATTCTGCATGGTCCCGGTTCAGTTATTGTGTCAACATAGGTTATGCTATAGCTCTTTTTTAAATATTTTATGATGGGTTCCTGTATTCTCCCGTCCATGCAATGAATTGATGTGCAGAAAGCCATCTTCTTAATTTACAACCTCCCTGATCTGGATCTCTTGCGCCTGAACGCAAGGCTCAGTGGATTGCTGTATACCTAACCTTCACTCTTGCGGTAATTCCACTGAAGCCGTTTGTTCTCCCTTAATTTCTATAGGCTTCTTTCCGGTGACGGATGCGAGTAATTAATATTGTACTCTTAACAATTGAAAAAACGATTCTGTAGTTTCCGATGCGATATTTTCTCAATCCAGCGTATTTGCCTTTAAGTTCTGGGAGGGAATCGGCCTTGCCTGGTAACTCAGCCGCTAATTTCTTCAGGATCCTATCAGCTTCTGGTTTGTCTATTTTCTTAAGATCCTTACTTACAGATTTCTTGAATTTGATACTATAGGTCAATTTCGGATCGCATATCTTCTAAAGAAATCACAGGATCAGTTGGATCATGAAGTCGATCCATAGAAATTTGCAAATCAGCCTGATCATCCAGATAGGCCTCCAGTGCTTTCTGAATAAGAAAGGATTTGGATCGTTCAGATATCTTGGCAACTTCGCTTAATTCCGCTGCTAGTTTTTCAGGAAGCCTTACTGACATGGCAATACTCATTCTTACACCTCCTACAGTGTATGTGTATGTAGTTATCTGTAAGACAATATAATACTATGTATGACGTGAGGCAAGGTTGATCATATTTTCTGGAGAACGCCCTGCATAACCGGAACAGTACTCTCAAGCCAAAAATGTAACCGGTGTTTCCGGTTGATGCAGTTGTTCTGCATATTGATTATTCTTCATCATTAAATATGTATACTCTGTAATAGTCCTCAGGCTCATACACTGTTGCTACTGCACCGAACCGGTTCATATGGAGTTCCACAGTCTCATTGATGGGTAATCCATCGAGAAACACTCCACCGAGCCACTCGCCTTCCGGGGAAAACACATCCCAGATATGCTCATTCACTGTACCGCGTCTGACCCATAGATTACCGATTGAATCGACATCCATCTGCCCGACGAAAGGTCGAAACTCTGGGAACATGCCGGGTATATCCCTTGGATGCGCTGTATCAGGCCATAAATGCACCAAAGGAATGATGTATCCTATGTCATCTTCTGAGACTGGAACGGTGGTTGCAGCCTTCCGGAGGGTGCGAATGCTCTCGCCTTCTGTGGTTAAGACTTGTATTTCATAATTATCTGAAACACAGTCGGAGATGTAAACCTCACCATTATTCCCCGTTGTTACAACCTTGTAGCAGGAAAGCCAATCCAGAGGTTCCTCATCGATATTCTGCTGGTTAGAGAAATATGTTGTATGGGTTTCTCCGTTCTCTATCGAACAGCGAATGATCTCCCATTCCTGGACAATGGTCTGATTAAAAAACTTACGGGTGTATGAGTACTTCACAAAAGTAGAATCATCACAAGGGAATATTGCCCAGTCTATAGGGCTGAATAAAGGGTTTGTTGGGAAACTATATAAATACTCTCCTTCTTGCGAGAAAACTACGAATTCATCACCCATCCAGTCCTGGATCAACAGATGTCCATTTGTCATCAACCCCATATGGATAGCACCCTGGAATTCTCCTGGTCCTGATCCCATACTACCGAAGGAATTTTGGAATACCCCATCCATAGTGAACACAGAAATTTTTCCGGTGAGTATATCCAATACCGCTAATCTTCTACCTGGTAAGGGAGTTACACTAGTAATGTGTGCGAACATCTCCGTGGAATCACCCATAAAAACACCGATCGAATCAACAACTATCAGAGTATCAAGCATGGATGAATCCATTGAATCTGGATCGTCAGAATCTGTATTGTCGCCTGTGCATGAAATTGAGAGAGGTATGGTGATCAGAACTAATAGAAACATTGTGTTGAGGGTAGACTGTCTGTTGTTCATGAGACCTCCCCAATAGCTGCTGCGAGTGATCTGTTTTCCATTTTGTTGCTTTTTGCAGAACAATGATTGTGTAGAATCTTCATTTCTTATTGAATTGTTGCTTATCTAACACTATTAATTCAGGTACTATACTGTCAATGGTTATCAGAATATATGAGCTTGATAGAAGCAGTACACACACGTACACTAAAGAGAGTGAAATCCGTGGATACGTAGAGTCCACATATCAGGGAGGTTCAATAATCAAGAGTACGTATTTAAGAGAAACTGATATCAACGCAACGAGAGGGTTGAATCACAGGAAGGTTCATAGTATTGTACTGCAGGATTGCAGGGCCGTCCCGGAGGCGGTATCGACCACACACCCACAAGGGGGAATGAATGAAACTTGTTACTTTACTTTCAATGACCGTGATGCTTGTTCTGATGGCATGCGGAGGGGACGCTCTGCCCGAGGATTCCATGCAGGCGTTCGTCGATGCGATTAAATCAGGAGACGGTGCAACGGCAGCCAGTTACATATCAAGCTACGGGCTGAGTGATTTGGATGTTCAGCTCGTTGCGATCCAAGAAAATCCCGAGATGTCTGTCACCTACCTGGCGGCCATGGGAGTAGAAGCGACAGAAAGCGAAATTGCGGATTGGACTTCTGAAGACCTCCTTGCAGCATTCTTCAGCAGCCCGGGAATGGTGGAGGAGCTGGGTGATAAACTTGATCTTGTGATCAACGGCTCAGAGATCGATGACTCGGAGGCGGTAGTCTTTATCACTACTGCTGATGGTAGAGAAGAAGAAATCGAAATGATCCTCGAGGACGGAGTGTGGAAGCTCTACGAAATGCCTGGAAACTAGCTTTCTTCCAGTAATTATCTTTGCGCCCCGTGACGTTCCGGTTACGGGGCGCTTATAAAATCCACGGCAAAATCTATAACACAGATATTTCCATAGGCAGGATGCTCTTCCACTGCGATACCGACCAGTGTGAAATTCGGATTGAGAACGACAGTTCGATGTCCTCTGTCAGGGACCCCATCATCAATCAGAAGACCAATTACAATCTCTCTTCCGGTAATTGGCCCGTATGAGATGACTTCTCCGATTGAGATAAGCCACTGCCCGTATCGCTCAAGCCTGATTGACAGGCTTGAGCCATCGCTCCCGATGTGACCCATTTCTCCTGTCAGCGACAGATCGAGAGCGTGATCCAGAGCAGCCAGACTGATGTCCGCCGAAGGGAGCAGAGGTTTCATCGGGTCGGTATCCTCCATATCCGAAACACATTCCTCAACTGCCCCGACACCCTCCCGGGTAATAAGAGACAGTCCTTCCACTTCACGATACATAACGCCGGAAAAATACTCAATCCGCGGTTCGATGAAATCGCGCGTGTAACGAGCCGGATCAGTCCGTGCCATATTCAGGTGCAGGACCACGTCTTTCTCAAGATCGTCTAGAAATTCCGCGTCTGCCGCTGTTGAAAGCGCCTCCAGAGCCCAGTCTGTCATCGGCCAGAGGTCTGGTTTGCGCAAATCAGAGGAAGAGAGGATGATGGTATCCTTTAATACATCGCCCCGGGCACCTGGTTTGAGCAGCACAGACCCGCAGCCGGAAAACGACAGGATCAGCACTGTAAATAAAAACAGTCTCAGTATTATCATTTTATCAGCAGCTCGGGGGAGATGACTGAGTTCCGGTGAATGACCTGCTTGAAGAATTTCTTCCAGCTTATTCCCCATTTGCTCTTGAAATATTTCTGGGGATCCATGGTCGGGGAATCGTTGAATCGGGCGGTTGTTCCTTTGGAGAAATGGTATACAAGGCTGTTGCCGACTCCTATGAAATGCCGGCAACCGTGCTTGTACATTTTCATGGAGAGGTCAGGATCACTGCCGAAACCGGGGAAGAACTCCTCGTCAAAACCTCCGATTGCCTCCCAGTCCGCTCTGGAAAGAAGAACCGGGGTCCATGTACTGACAACATTGTAGGGCCTGAAGAGTGTTCTGTACTCCCGGAGCAGTCTCTCCTCTTCGAAATCGGAAGGTGAACCGCCGTAGTTCGTGTTCCCGATGTAGCATGGAGTGGAGTTCCCCGGCTCAATGGCGGTTCCGGAAAGCCACAGTTTATCGGCAAGGCCGGAGTAACCATAAAGGGCGGTATCCCAGCCGGGCAGCGGATACATGTCATCGTTCATATAGCAGACGAAATCAGTTGTTGCCATTTCGACTGCCCTGTTCACGGCAGTACATACACCCGTATTCTCTGCTGAGCCGGAGAACAGGATATTCTTGCCGCAAGCCCAGTTTTCACAGGATTCATCGAATTCGTTGAAGAAAATGATGATCTCATGACTCACCGCGCTGTTGGCAACAAGGCCTCTGTACATGAGGTCGAGGTACTGAAGATTCCTCCATGTCGGAACTACAACTGAAAAAGGTTTCATTACTGAGCAGCAGGCCAGCCGTTATCCATGAGGTCTGCAAGCTTCTCGACCACGTTTTCAACAGGTATCCTTATCTGGTCGAGTGAGTCCCGCTCACGGATTGTGATGCTCTTATCATCAAGCGAATCGAAATCGAAAGTAATACAGAACGGTGTACCCGCTTCATCCATTCTCCTGTAGCGCTTTCCGATCGAGCCAGTCTCGTCGAACTGCACCGGGAAATGAGGCCTCAGCAGGTCAAAGATTTCCAGTGCGCTGGTCGACAGTTTCTTCGAAAGAGGCAGTACCGCTGCCTTGATGGGAGCGAGGCTGCGGTGAAGGCCAAGAACAACCCTCTCTCTTCCCTCTACCTCCTCTTCGCGGTAAGCATCTAGAAGAACCGCAAGCAGGGTTCTTCCGATACCTCCGCTTGTTTCGATAACCCAGGGAACGATCTTCTTATTGTTGATCTGATCAAGATAGGTAAGATCCTGACCGCTCTCTTCCATGTGAGCCTTAAGGTCGAAGTCCGACCTGTTTGCTATACCCTCAAGCTCACCCCAGCCCTCCTGGGCAAATGGGAATGAGTATTCGATGTCGAAACAGGAACTGGCATAGTGAGCAAGCTCGGTGTCCTCATGTTTCCGGGTTCTGAGATTCACGCTCTTTATACCAAGTTCCGAATACCATTTCATTCTCTCATCCAGCCAGTACTCGAACCACTTTCCAGCCTCTTCGGGAAGACAAAAGAACTCCATCTCCATCTGCTCGAATTCACGGGAGCGGAAAACGAAATTACGCGCGGTTATCTCGTTTCTGAAAGCCTTTCCGATCTGAGCAATTCCAAAGGGAAGTTTCTGCCTGGTGGCGGTGACGATGTTCCTGAAGTTGACAAAAATAGACTGACAGGTTTCCGGACGGAGGAATACAGTGGCGGAGTCATCTTCCAGCGCGCCCATCTGGGTTTTGAACATCAGTCCGAAATCTCTGGGTTCGGTCAGCTGCCCCCCGCATTCGGGACAGGAGTCTCCTTCTATATGATCCTGCCGGAACCTGCCTTGGCATTTCAGGCAGTCGACCATAGGGTCATGAAAATTCTTAAGATGGCCCGAAGCCTTCCAGACGTCCGGATGTGTAATTATGGCAGAATCCATTCCGACAACATTCCGTCTGGCGGACACCATGAAATTCCACCAGCTGGCTTCAATATTCTTCTTCAGTTCAACACCCAGGGGACCGTAGTCCCAGGAGGACTGCAGCCCTCCATAGATCTCTCCCGATTGAAACACATACCCGCGTCTTTTGCAGAGAGATACAAGCTTCTTCATCAGGTCTGTGACGTCAGCGGTCATTTTCAATGGCCTCCAGTACTGCAAGTGATTTCAAATTCATTCTAGTTTCCATATGTACTTCCGCGAATCTTCTCATAAGGTCAAAGCACTGCCTGTATCCGCCGTGCCATAGTTTCAGGTTTCTTACTTCGTCCAGCCTGCTGTTTCTGGACTTGCGCAGGAAAATTATCAGACCCTGGGGGATCTCCTCAGAGCTGCCGCTGCCGCAGTTCTCACAAACAATACCACCGGATAAGGCATCCCACAGCGACGATTTGCGAGGGTCGCAGCCGCATCGCGTACAGCGGTCTACTTCCATAGCGAAGCCGGAAAGCCTGAGGGCCTTTTCAATCCCGGAACATAATACAGGCCAGAAGGGAGCGCCTGCGGCGAAGTTATCAAAAACACCCCGGATAAGATGGAACATCGGATGGGAAGGTTCGCTGCCGGTTATGGTGCGCATAAGCCACTCTGCAAATAGACAGGAGTGCACGAAAGCATCAGGATCGCTGCGGATTGGATCGTAATGGTTGATAACGGTGGCTTCAGTAGCTGTATCAAGCTCTCTGCCTTCCCTCCTTGCAAGGGCAATGTCAACCATGGAGAGGAGTTCGATCCTTCCGTAGAAAGGGCTTTTAGGTCGCAGAGCTCCCTTCACAATGGCTGATATTCTGCCGAAATCCAGTGAATATAGAGTCAGTATCAGGGAAGATTCACTCCAGCGGACCCTGCGAAGAATAAATGAAGGGGTTGTAACTCGAATGTTTTCACGCTCCGACTTTTGGGCTCTGCAGGGGACATCAGTCCGGTTCTTCCCCCTGGTCCTCAAGGTGTTCTACTCTGACATAGAGTATCCGTTGAGCTCTTACCTGTTCAACCGTGAACCTGAAACCTGAAAGATCGGCTGCATCCTGCTGGCGGGGTATTTTGCCCATCTGGCTGTAGATCATACCTCCGAGGCTTTCATATCCATCGTCTTCGAATGCCGTGCCGAGCAGTTCGTTAAGATCATCTATAGGTATGCGGGCATCCAGAATGTAGGAGCCGTCGTCGAGTTTCTTTACAAGAAGAGCTTCCTTATCATATTCATCCAGGATCTCACCGAAAACCTCTTCCATAATGTCCTCTATTGTCACAAGCCCTGCCGTTCCTCCGTATTCGTCAACCACAATCGCCATGTGTATTCTATTCGCCTGAAACTCACGGAGGAGCTCATCTATCCTCTTGTACTCCGGAACAAAATACGGTTTCCTTAGAATACTCATCAATTCAAAATTGTTATTCTCTTCGGAAAGAAGAACGAGGATATCCTTGGCATACAGCACTCCGCGGACATCGTCTATCCGTTCTTCGTAGACCGGTATCCTCGAATGCCCGGCCTTTTTCAGCTCATGGACCACTTTCGACAGATCCGAGTTTATTTCCACACATACGATGTCGATACGGGGAACCATGACCTCTCTGACTATCTTATCGGAGAAATCAATAATACTGTCCATAAGCTCCTGCTCTTTTTCGAATTCCCCCGGATCGCCCTTTTCCCGGCGTCGCTCAAGCCAGATTACATCCGGAGGAGTGATAAGCCAGTCTGCAGAATCCGGATTATCCTCCCTGCTGTTTCTGAAAATCAGAAGAGCTGGTATTCGGAAGGGAAGTGAGACCAGCCAGTAGGGAACCTTCAGAATTGACAGTAATCGAAGAGCATTACCCCTGGCTATGAGGGAAGGCAGAATCACGGAAAGGATAAATGCTGCCAGGAGAAGAATGAGTGCCGTAAGCCAATATGGGATCGCAACATATGAAGATAATTCTCCAGCTGCCAGAATTGAGCCGGCTCCAGCGCCGACCAGAGCGGTATAATTCAGCAGCCATAGTATCCCCAGGTGAAAAAAGGCTACCTGTCTCCGTTCTGACGGGTCCCTGCCTTTGGAGAGAACAACCTCGGGTATACACGCTCTTATCCCCGAGGAAAGGAACAGCACAGTAAGAGAGGAAAGGTATACTACAACAGCTGTAATCAATTTCCCACCTGTTTTCCAATGGCATGCGCTACAAGAGAATTAACTTCCCTGTTCATAATTGCGGTATCCTTCTCGTTATTGTGAGAATATCCTTTGAGGTGCAGGTAACCGTGAAAGATCCGCTCAAGCAATGCTTCAATGGGCGGAAACAGCCGTCCGTCAACGTAGATCGTTCCATCAGGCATATCCTCTTCTCCTAGAGAAAGGTCAAAAGAAAGCACATCGGTAGCTCTGTCAATATGCCGGTAATTCCTGTTGATGACCCGCATATATCCCGGATCGGTCAGAACCACTTCAACTGAGCCCTCCAGTAGGTTCTCCGTCAGGCTCTGCAAATCTTCCGCACTGAAACCCGGATTTTCAAGGATCACGCTGATATCAGCCATTTGAATCACCTGTCGGATAATTACTTACCCTTTTGTAAAACTTGCTTTCAAGAACAGAAGTAAAGACCTTCACAATGGTTTTAAGGTTTCTTCTGGTAAGATGACAGTCATCAAGTTCACCCTCGAGGT
This sequence comes from Candidatus Fermentibacterota bacterium, assembly GCA_003644925.1. Lineage (GTDB taxonomy): Bacteria > Fermentibacterota > Fermentibacteria > Fermentibacterales > JCC-6 > Aegiribacteria. Next base: position 12,247 of record QNDS01000012.1, on the reverse strand, counting down.
CATTTTCGTCTATGACCCGTTCAACAAGTTCAGCTACGCCTTCCGGAGCAGTCAGGTTCTTGGTGGAGGATGATGCCTGATCCGCAAGAAGAACCAGAGCTGCCTCTATGGTTTGAGGCCTTGGACCCGAATAGGAGAAATCGGCTTTTTTTACGTTTTCCGGATCATCCGATTCCTGCAGAGCTTTATTGTAGAAGTATTTAGTAAGACCCACCCCGTGATGCTGCTGTATTATATCAATAACAGCTCTGGGAAGTTTAGCCTTTTCCGCCATCGTAACCCCGTCGTTAACATGTTCGATGATATTTCTGGCGCTCTCCCACGGATTCATTCTGTCATGCGGGTTTTCCATGTCTCTCTGGTTCTCTATAAACTGTTCCGGATCAGTCATCTTTCCAATATCGTGGAAGTACCCGCCTGCCGAAGCGAGCGATTCCCATGCATTGATCGCTCCCGCAGCGCGCCCGGCAAGCTCAGCGACGGTTTGAGAGTGATTCCATGTTCCCGGGGCAACTTCCCGCATCTGCTTCAGTAGAGGATGGGCGGTTTTGTTAACTTCATCAATAGACAGAACAGTATAGACACCGAACATCTTTTCGAAAAGGAATAGAAGCGCGTGCGCCGAACCTATTCCGATAACCGGAACGATCAGAAGGCCCAGAATAGATTCTCCTATAGATGATGAATAGAGAGAAGTGTTAAGGATATGCAGGAGAAGAAATACGCCAACACCTCCCCCCGCCGCCAGACCTATCGCAACAGGAACGCTGCGCCTTTCCCGGACATCCCAGACGGTAAGAGATGCCAGAATTCCTGAAACTGCTGAAATCAGTACAATGGAGTATGGGTGAGGATGAACAAGACCCAAGACCATGGAGAAGACAAGGGTAAAGAAAACCGCGTGTCTTCTGTGAAAGAAAATACTTGTAAGAGCCGCTCCGAATGTGACCAGGGAGGCGCAGGGAAAACTCGCGCTTTTCGCAAGGGCCAGCCATAGCGTTCCGGTAGCGGCAAGGGATAGTACCCATATAACACCCAGAAGAAGAAACCTGTTCACCGCAACCCATGTATCCGGCATAATGTCGTGAACGTAGAAGAATGCTAGTCCTGTTATCAGTAAAACAAGAAGAAGCAGGCTTAGTACATGCTTGAAGCGACGGTTTTCCATGGTGGTGTTCTTCAGATGATCGAGGTATTCGATGGTTCTTGAGGTTACCTGCTCGTTTGCTTTCAGAAGGACAGTTCCCGCTATTATTGTCGTATCGATATTACTGAGCCCCGCAACGACGATCTCGGCGGTTGCCCTTCTCGAGGAGTCATCCACAATGAGGTTTGGGCGAAGAATGGAGGATAACTCGGAAAGCTCGTCACTGGAAAAACTCCATCTTGACAATCTTATTTCAAGAATATCCCTTACATCCTCTATTTCGTTGATATCGAACAGCTGTCTGTCCTCTGTGCCACGGGAGCTGATGAGAACCGCCTGCTCCCCATCGTAAACCTCACGGACCTCAAGCAGGTCGAACACACCCTCGTCGTAGATTGATTGCAGCTCCCCAACCATGCCGCCGGTAAAGGAGGAATCGTATGTTGCAAGAAGTAGAATAGGATAAAGCCTGCTCCGCAGGGGCTGCCAGACCTCCTGGTCAAATTTCAGGTGTACCGGAATGGATTGCAGGATCCCGTCGCGAATTTCACAGAATTCCTCCTCATGGTAAGGAAGATCAAAATCGACAGGGGCAACTATGTCATGGGGAAGGGTCTGTCCGACATTCAGCTCAAGGTCGATAATATGTTTGTCAGGCATGAAGAAGAGATAAAAGGTACCGATGAACACGGCTGCAACAAGACTGCCACTGAGTAGATTTCTGATTTTCATCGGTGAGTCTCTCCGTCTTCACTCCGCTCAAATGCCGAAATAATACTCTGGACAAGAGGATGTCTTACAACATCATTCTGGTCGAGGTATGTGAATTCTATACCATCTATACCCGCAAGGATTCTCCTTATTGCAACTAGCCCCGAAGATGAAGGGGGCTGAAGGTCTATCTGGGTAATGTCACCTGTGATAACCGCTCTTGAGCTGTACCCCAATCTTGTAAGAAACATCTTAAGCTGTGTTATTGTAGTGTTCTGAGCTTCATCAAGAATAACAAAAGCGTTGTTCAGGGTTCTACCGCGCATATATGCGAGGGGCGCGACTTCAATAATCCGGCTGTCCAGAGATCTTCGCACTCTTGCAGGAGAGAGGGTATCGTCAAGCGCGTCGTATACCGGTTTCAGATATGGGTCTATCTTCTGTTGAAGGTCTCCGGGGAGAAATCCGAGCCTCTCGCCGGCTTCAACAGCAGGTCTTGAAATGATTATTCTGTCAACCACGCCATCGCTGAGGGCGGCTACAGCACTGGCCACAGCAAGGAATGTTTTTCCGGTACCTGCGGGGCCTATACAGAATACCAGCTCCGAATTCTTAATTGCGCGCAGATAATTCTCCTGCCCTGCGGTTTTTGGAATAATCCGCCCGGCAGGCCCCGGAACTGAGAGTTCAAGAGCTATATCATTCTTTTCGGGAAAATTCAGTGCGGCATCAATACTGTGATCGCTCAGGCTGCCGGAGGCTTTGATCTCATGCTCCAGCCTCGCAACAACCGCTATGGCCATATCAACTGATGGTCCGTTGCCGGAAAGATTGAGGACCCCGTTTCTGTAAACGGCTTTTACACCCAGTGTTCTGCAGATGTGCCTCAGGTTGACATCTCCGGGACCGAATATACTGGCAGCCGACTCTCTGGGAAGATTTATTTTCGATTTTCTTGAATGATCTTGCATTCAGTAAGTTCTTTCAGATAAAAGGAAGACTCTCCACAGAAAGTGTGAAGAGCCTTCCAGATCCGCTGATAATTCTAGCGTGTTCCTCCAAAACCCGCAGAGCGGGTAATGTCAAGGATCTGTCCGGGGTAAATCAGGTTAGGATCGCTGATTATGCTGCGGTTAGCTTCGTAAAGCTGTGGCCACATGCCTCTGTCGCCGTAGACTCTGCTGAAACCGGCGATCTTACCGAGGAAATCTCCCTCGATAACCGTGTATCTGCTGAGCATGGGCAGTGGTACCCAGAGGGTATGTCCCGCGTAGATAAGGTTAGGATCGCTGATGGTGTCGCGGTTGCGTTCGTAGATAGCAGGCCACTGCGAACCATCACCGTAGTTGTAGTGATAGGATGCAATCAACCAGAGGCATTCACCATCAATAATGGTATGCTGAACGCCGGCGCTGCGAAGGCGGGCGATCTCTGCTCTGAGGGCATTGATCTCGCTTGTCAGCTCGGCTATCAGTGCATTGATTTCCGCAAACTCAGCTCGCAGAGGAAGGACCTGAGGTTCAAGCACGGCACTGCGTTCATCTGCCTCGGCCTTTCTCCATTCCCAGTAAGCGATCTGAAGATGAATATCGTCATCTCCCATTGCTTCGATTTCAGCCTGTGAATACGCTGAAAGTTCCTCGGCTGTCCAGGTCTTGGCAAGACCCGTTGATGCAAGGCCGAGGCAAATCATCAGAGCTAATACTAGTGTACGCTTCATTGTTTTCCCCTTTCCTTGCTAACGGCTTCCGCCGCCGAGTGAATAGTATTCTGCCTGAAGTTCAGCAAGTTCTGCTTCAAGTGCAGCAATCGTTACATATCCATCTGCGATTTGACCCGGTAGAGTTGTAAGTTCTTCCTCAAGACCATCTGCTCTGGCTTCTGCAGCAAGAGCCGCTGCGCGGGCATCGTCCCTTGCCTGAAGCTCTGCGGCGCTCGGTCCGCATGCTGCCATGAGCAGTGATACTGTCAGGAGTCCAAGAAAGAACCACTTTGTTCTCGCCTTGAGCATACCTGACACCTCCTCTCGATTTCATTCGGTTATGGGTTACTCACGAAAATACAAAGGTACTCATACATTTCCATATACTCGTACAGCTAGACACCAATATAGAATCTTAACGAAAACAGACTTGATGTCAATGAAGAATCCGCTTGCCATTCAGCCGATCTTCTTATGTCGCCTGCGATACCGCAAATATACTGAAAGCCCAATTGAAAGACCCACGATATCCGCAAGCAGATCCCCCGCTGAGCAATCTCTTCCTGGAACAAAACTCTGATGGATCTCGTCACTGACAGCATAAATAAGCCCCAGGATGAATATGATCGGAACGGGACGAAAACCCCTGCAGAGATCCCGGTTTACGATCATTGAAACAGATAGGAGAAAGTACATCCCAGCATGAAGAACTTTGTCCTGATGCTGAAAAAGCGGTGGAATCACTTCCAGTGATGGCTGATGACTCAGGTAGAAGATCCCTCCGAGCATTGCAAGCAGAAAGACTCTTTTCACTGCTCTTCGGGCGAGAGCTCCTGCTGTCATCGGTTCTTCTTCCACCCCGAAAGATCGATCTTTCTTACAACGCAGGTGCCGGGACCTGCTTTCCGGGCATCCGATACGGCTTTTTCGGCTTCTCCGGTGAGGAGCAGAACCTTTCTGTTTACGTGAGTGTAAACACATCCAATTGAAGCTGAAACCGGTACGATTAAATCAGGCATCTTTCCGGAATATCTATACGAAAGGGCATCTGCAGCCTTCTGACCCATAGCTTCGACCACAGCTTTGCCAGCCTTTGGAATACAGGCAGCGAAACTGTCAGGTCCTGTCCTGGCGATGAACACATCCTTTGAGAAACAGCTGCCGAATCGTTCAGCGACATCCTTCAGCAGGCGATCCGCCTCGCTGTAACCAAGCATTTGATTTATTGCGCCGAAGCCGTCTATGTCCGCAACGATAAGGCCGACATACCAACCGTATGTCTGGACTTCCTTTGCCATCTGATGAAGGTGTCTGTCCAGAAGGGTTACGCGCGGGAGCCCTGTAAGCGTATCCCTCCCCGAGATACTCCTTAACTTCTGTCGCGTTCCCGCAAGCTCTTCCCTCATGGAGAACATTCCCGCAACTGCCAGCAGGAGCTCTTCATGATACTGCATGAAAGTATTATCATCTTCGTGTTCGGCCATGATAAGGGCGATGACTTCTTCCTCCCTGATAACGGGAACTCCCATACAGCTTCCTGCTTTGTCATGGATGCCTGAATCAGGAGAGAACGCATTTACGCTATTTCCTCCGGACCTTATTCTTGAGCGCCTGCACGGAACTCTATTCTTCAATATCCATCCCGCTATTCCCGCCGAACTCTCGAATGTTTTCCCCCGCCTCCATCTGGCAAGCGGCCCCCTTGAAACCCATACCCTTGTTCTGTCGTGTCTGTTGTCTACGTCCGCTATTGAAATCGTTGAGTCCGGGATTAACTCCGAGAGAATACCTGCCATTCCATGAACAGCTTTATCCAGATTCCTGTCATTGCATGCGGCAGTAAGTTTCAGCATCCACGAAAACTCACCGCCTGCGGGAGACGCTTCGCTGCTGCATGTTCCCTGAAGTATTTCCGAAAGATTCTCCAAATCCGAAATAACGCTGTCAGATGGTTTGTTCCCTGAAAAATCCTCCAGAAGAAAGCCTTCGAGCGCAGCCTCTCCTCCCAGAGGGCACAGGACGATCCAGAGGGAGCCCCCGTCCCCCGCCCCGGGGAAACGGTGCGGCAGAAGTTCAGAGCGCTCTTCATTTGAGTCTGCTCTGATTATGACAGTCTCTCTGCTGTTCGCCGCGATTCTCGCCAGTCTCTGCTTTTCCGGAAGCAAGAACCTTGAAATAACGGTCTTATCGTCTGCCACATGCTCAGCAAGCCGAAAAAAGCCATCATCGCTTCGAATGAACAGACATGTTGAATCCGCTCCGCTGTTCTTATGTATTATCTGAAGAAGCGGATAGGATGAGCCGCCGGGCTTTTCCTTTGAGGGCGCGGAATCCTCTGAAAAGAACTCCCTCTCCGCCAGCCAGTCAGAGGCCAGGCCGAACAGGAAAGGAACAAGAAGTGCCTTCAAAGCCGGGAGGAGTAATGGGATAAGCCTTGAGATGAGAGGTTCTCCCCCTGTCCAGATGGAGGCATTGAGAAGAGAGAATGCTTCGGTAAAACCGATAACGAGACCGAGTTCAGTTGCCGACCCGTTAATCGAGGGTAGTGATACCCACATAAGAAAGAGCAGATAGACTGAGTAATAGATGCTTTGGGAACTTCCCGTGAGCTGGACGCCTGCAAGCAGACCAGCACAGATCCAATAGAGTACGATCCGGCCTTTTACCTGTACAATTTTTTTGTGAGTCAGCTGTGCGAGTGCCGCTGCAAGCAGCAGTAAGCACGTTCCAAGAAGAAGCAGGGCGGGGTCAGCGGCGTACGACTCTATGCTTCGGAATCTGCCGGAAGCCAGAACAAGGAAGAGCACCAGCAAGGCAGTATATCCGGTTATTCTCAGAATTCTCAAAATGTCTGTTTCTCCAATGCTGTTGTTGCTGCATTGTATTTCACGGATACTGATGAGTAGACTGGGAATATGTGAAAATGAAAGGTTGCCGTCCCTATCGAATTACCATCCTGTCCCGCAGGGGGTTGACGAACAGGACAAATTTTCAGATTAATATGCTGCTTATATGGAAACTACAGAAAGATCCCCCGATACCGCTCTGACCGGAAAACTATAAAGCCAGAGAACAAATAACTTTATCAATTTAATGTGCCGGCTCATCTGGCTGGTGCTTTCGACGCATGCATTTCACTGGTCAAACCCGAACCGAAGAGGATAAATGAGCAGAAAACCGATGCCCGGACTATCGCAGACTGACCTTGAAAAGAAAACACTTGTTGAACTTCAAGCCCTGGCAAAGGAAAAGGGACTCGAGAAAATATCCGGAATCAGAAAAAAAGACATCATTATAAAACTGCTTGAGAGAAAGACAGAGAGAAACGGTCTGGAGTTTTCAACAGGTGTGCTTGAAGTTCTATCGGAGGGATACGGATTCCTCAGGTCAAATGAAGGCAGCTATCTGCCCTCATCCACGGATATTTATGTTTCTCCATCCCAGATCAAGCGTTTTAACCTGAACACGGGAGACAGTATTTCGGGCCAGGTCAGAAAACCGAAGAACGGGGAGAAATACCTTGCGCTTCTGCGAATCGAGAGTGTTAACGGAAAAAGCCTTGAAGAGCTTAAGGGCAGGCCGAGATTTGACGCCCTTACTCCTTACTATCCGGAAGAGCGGTTCATTCTCGAATCGACACCGGATAACATGTCCGGCAGGATACTGGATCTCCTTGCTCCAATAGGGAAGGGACAGAGAGCTTTGATCGTGTCTCCGCCCAGAGCCGGCAAGACCATGCTGCTTCAGACTATTGCGAACAGCATATCCGAAAACCATCCTGATACAAAGCTCCTGATTCTCCTTATTGATGAGCGTCCTGAAGAAGTGACGGATATGAGAAGGCATGTAAAGGGAGAAGTAATCGCATCCACATTCGACGAAAACCCCAAAAGACATATTCAGATTGCCGATATGGTGCTCGAAAAAGCCAAGCGGCTCGTTGAGAGCGGTTACGATGTTGTGATTCTTCTGGATTCCATCACAAGGCTTGCCAGGGCAAACAATCAGGTGATGCCTCATTCAGGCAAGATCCTTTCGGGTGGAGTGGATTCCAACGCTCTTCAGAAACCGAAAAGATTCTTCGGAGCAGCAAGGAATATTGTTGAAGGAGGAAGCCTTACCATAGTAGGAACAGCTCTGGTAGATACCGGAAGTAGAATGGACGAGGTTATATTCGAGGAGTTCAAAGGTACTGGTAACTCGGAAATAGTTCTTGACAGGCGTCTTGCGGATAGAAGAATATGGCCTGCCATCGACATAACAAAATCAGGCACCCGGAAGGAAGAGCTTCTGGTTGATGAAGATAGCTTGAGCAAAATATGGATCATGAGGAAAATCCTCGTTGACATGAACCCGGTTGAAGCAATGGAAGTTTTGAAGAAACAGCTCTCAAAGCATAAATCGAACAAGAGATTCCTTGACGCAATGGGTACAGTGTCAGAATAATAGCACTTATTCTGCTTGATGACATGGAGGAAGTAAATTGAAAAAGGATATGCACCCCGAATACAGTGAAGTCACATTCACCTGTACCTGCGGAAACAAGATCAAAACCCGCTCAACAGGCAGTGACAAGAAATTTGATGTCTGTTCAAACTGTCACCCCTTCTACACAGGGAAACAGAAACTTGTTGACTCCGCAGGCAGGGTAGACAAGTATCTCAGGAGATACGGAAAAAAAGAAGACAGCGCTAAGTAGCTGTAGAATCCGAGTACGTCCGGGGGAGCTTCGATGCTCCCCCTTCCTTATTCTAAGTTTTTTGTAGGAGAAGAATGAATAACAACATAGCAGAGAACAGCGAGACAGCTCCAGAGGAATCGAAGACCGGAGGTCAGGCGGTGCTGGAGGGAGTGATGATGCGTTCCCCCATTTCCACTGCTGTTGCGGTTAGAACTCCCGAAGGAAAGATCATTGTCAAAAAGCTGAAAATCAAAGAACTCAAGAATTGCGGCAGTATATGGGCAAAACCTGTTTTCAGAGGTGCAGCGACACTGATCGATACACTCAGGCTTGGAATGAAAGCCCTTAACTGGTCAGCAGAAGTTGCCGAGGAATCTTCCGGCTCAGAAAAAAAGAAGGGAGGCTCCGGTTTTTCAACCTTTCTTACTACAGTCTTTGCATTCACGCTCGCTATCGTACTTTTCGCATGGCTGCCGCTGCAGAGCAGTAAATGGATACTTGATAACGGGTCTTCCGCAGCCGGCCTGCAGTTCGGGATCCACATGCTGGCAGGTCTCTTCCGATTGATCGCCTTTCTTCTCTATCTGGGCGCGATATCATTCATGCCAGATGTTAAGCGGCTGTTTATGTACCATGGTGCGGAGCACCAGACGATTCACGCCTGGGAGAAAGGGCTTGTTCCTCTTGCAGAGAAGGCAGTTGAGCAGAGTCCGCTGCACCAGAGGTGCGGAACCAGTTTTCTCCTGCTTGTCATGCTTGGCACCATACTCTTCTACGGCATCTTCGATTCTATGGTTATACTGATTACGGGATACAACCCGAGTGCTTTGATCAGAGTGCTGTACCATCTGCCTCTGATTCCCCTTGTAATGGGACTGAGCTACGAAATCCTCAAGCTGGCGGACAAACATCTCGAAACTTCAGCTATCGCAAAGGCGGTTACGGCTCCGGGACTCCTGCTTCAGAAGCTCACCACAAGGAAGGCCGGATTAAAAGAGATTGAAGTGGCAGTTGCTTCTCTATACGTTTCTCTTGGAAAAACCCCCGGACCTGACGTTGAAATACTCGGCCGTGACGAGGATGGTCATATCGAGGAGAAAAATGAAAACCTTTGATATGGGATCCATGGAGCAGAGACTCGCTGAAATCGACGAAAGCCTCTGTTCCCCGAAAACTCTCAAGAGGCCCTCACTTATACGTTCACTAACCTTCGAACGTGCCGGCCTGTCAAGAATTCTCAGCGCCGTTGGAGAAATTGAAGAAGTCGCTTCATCCCTTGAAGAGACAAAGGAACTTCTGGAAGATGATGACCGGGAACTGGCAGCCCTGGCAGCCCTTGAGATCCCTGAAGTGGAGATGAGACTTGAGAAGCTTGAACATAATCTGAAAATGCTTCTCATACCTCCGGATCCCAATGACAGCAGGGATGTTATCATCGAGATTCGCTCGGGAACAGGGGGAGAAGAGGCGGCTCTGTTCGCCGCAAACGTTTACAGAATGTATTCGGCTTTCGCCCAGAAGAACGGATGGTCACAGGAGATATTCAGCAGCAGCGGTTCCGAAAGGGGGGGGTTCAAAGAAGTTACTTTTGCCCTCAGAGGCAAAGGCGTATACAGCAGAATGAAGTTCGAAGCGGGCGTACACAGGGTACAGAGGGTCCCCGAAACGGAGACATCCGGAAGGATACACACTTCCGCCTGTACTGTAGCTGTACTCCCGGAGGTGGAGGAAGTTGAGATCACCATTAATCAGGATGATCTCAGAATTGATGTCTACCGCTCTTCCGGTCCCGGAGGACAGAGTGTCAACACAACGGACTCGGCAGTGCGGATTACCCACATACCAACAGGGTTAGTCGTTTCCTGCCAGGATGAGAAGAGCCAGCTTAAGAACAAAGTGAAGGCTATGAAAGTCCTCAGATCAAGGCTCTTCGCGAAAAAGCAGGAAGAGGAGAATGCCAAGCGGGCAGAGACCAGGAAGAGCATGGTAGGCTCCGGTGACAGAAGCGCTAAGATAAGAACTTACAATTTTCCCCAGGGAAGAGTTACCGACCATAGAATTCATCTCTCCTTACATTCGCTGAAGGACGTTCTGGGCGGGGACCTTGACCAGATCATCGGGCCGCTGATAGAAGCGGAACAGGAAAGACTCCTCTCGGAGGTTTCGTCAGGACTGTGACTGTTCTTCAAGCCTGCAGGTGGGCCGAGGCGGAACTGGGAGAGCTTGAATCACCCGGGCTGGAAGCGGAACTGATTCTGTGCGACTTGATGAACTGGAAACGGCATGAACTGTATCTGAACCACGAATCCGACTTGCGCGAATCCTGCCTGACTATGTACAGAAAAAGAGTCCGCCGCCGGAAGAACAGGGAGCCTCTTCAGCATATTACGGGAAAGGTTGATTTCCTGGGGCGTTCGTTCATCGCAGGGCCTGGAGCCCTTATAGCGAGGCCTGAAACGGAGTTGCTGACCGAGCTGTTTATGAACGGACTTTCGGAGCCCCGGTACATTCTCGATGCCGGCATCGGATCCGGGATCATAGGTGTTTCACTGGCGCTTGCATATCCGACCGCTCTGGTAATAGGAACGGATATCAGTCGGGAAGCACTGATGCTTTCGTGCAGAAATAAAGAACTTTTCAATGTCCGCAACCTGGTACTGGTCAGAACCGACCTGATTGAAGCTTTAAGACAGGATATCGGAATATTTGACGGCATTGTTGCCAACCTTCCATACATTCCCTCGGGCCTGATACATGATCTTGAGCCTGAAGTAAGGGATGGAGATCCACTGATCGCGCTTGACGGAGGACACGACGGACTTGAACTGGTCCGATCATTGCTGGTTTCCGCTCCGGGCATTCTGCGAGGGGGAGGAGTCCTTGCCCTGGAACTTGACAGGGAGCAGGTGGAAACAGTTTCTAAATTGCTTGAGAAAAACCCGCTATGGGAAGATGTAAGAGCATTCAACGACCTGGCCGGCCATCCCAGAGTCGTCACAGCCAGAGTCGGACATAACATCGTACACTTACAAAACTTGTAAAATTACATCCCTGCTAACATATTTGTATGCTTTAGTTATTGTGATGTTGTGTCTGGAGGGAAATGAGCATTAGTATCAGCAGAGCCCAAACAAGAGAAGTTATCGTTGGCGGCCTGTCTATAGGTGGCGGGGCACCCATATCCGTCCAATCCATGACGAATGCTCCAACTACTGACATTGAAGCTGTCTGCAGCCAGATAAACCTGCTGGCGAGCCGGGGGGCTGAAATCGTTCGTGTGGCGGTGCCGGACAAAGAATCCGCCGCAGCTCTGCGGAGTATTATTGAACGATCTCCCGTTCCCGTGGTATCTGATATCCACTTCGACCCGGAGCTTGCCATACTGGCGCTTGAAGCCGGAACAGACAAACTCAGGCTCAATCCCGGGAACATAAGACGAAGGTCTGATATCTGGAAAATCTCCGAAAAGGCATCAGAGCGACAGGTTCCCATCCGTATAGGAGTTAATTCCGGTAGCATACCTGGTGATCTTCGGGACAAATATGGCGGTGTGAATAGGGATTCAATGTGGGCCGCTGCACAGAGACATCTGGTTCTCTTTGAGGAAACCGGTTTCCAGAACATTGTTCTATCGCTTAAGTCAAGCGACCCCATGCTTACAGTGGAGGTCAACAGACTGGCATCAGCTGAATGTGATTACCCGCTTCATTTAGGTGTTACCGAAGCAGGTCCACAGCTTACAGGAAGCGTGAGAAGTGCTGTGGCGCTTTCTGTGCTGCTCGCCGAAGGGATAGGTGACACGCTGCGGGTTTCGCTCTCTGGTTCGCCCCAGAAGGAACCTGTGGTTGGATGGGAGATTCTCTCCTCACTCGATATCAGGCGGAGATTCCCAAGAGTTATAAGCTGCCCGACCTGTGCAAGGACCAGAATCGATGTTGCTGAACTTGCCGAGTCTGTTCAGGAAAGTATTGAAGGTGTAACGGGAGATATCACCATTGCTGTGATG
>QNDS01000011.1 GCA_003644925.1 Candidatus Fermentibacterota bacterium | reverse complement strand
CAGGATAATAGCACATACCCTAAAAGTCTGTCGTCGAGTATCAATACTGCCGGAACGATCTGTCCGGGGTATCCAAGGCGGAGTATGAACCTGTTTTCCGGCACCCGCTGAGGAGGCCAGACGGCAAAGGTTAGTTCAAGACAGGAACCGGTTGAATCCTCAGTCCGAAATAGAGCTTTCAGGAGATCAAAGTCACCGCCGAGATGATGAACTGCGGATCTTATCTGATGCCGGGTTCTGATGGAATTGCGTGCGGGAGATGGAAGTGATGTTGTGAACAGTGCGGGCTCATCCCTTGGATAACCAAGCTCCAGAAGGGCTGATGCTTCCGAAAGACATGCTCCGAAACAGTTTGCAGCCACATCAGGCGGCAAATATACAGTAGTATCAGTATTGCCGGAAAGCAAATTCATCTGCCTGGACAGTTCTTCAACCCTGCCGCTGGAGGGACTTCTTGATATCTCACCAACATGGGTACGCAGGGCATTGAATCCCTGCATCCATACTTCGGAAGTTCTACCGCCGCTCCAGATAGACGCAAAGTAAAGCAGTCTGGAAATATCGACCGAACTAGTGAAATTTGATGGAAACAGTATCATGTACCCACCGACCTCGGATGATATCTATCAATAACACCCCGCAGATATGTCGTGTCCACACTGGTATATATCTCGGTGGTTTTGATATCAGCATGTCCGAGCAGCTCCTGAACAACTCTCAGGTCAGCGCCTCCCCGGAGCAGATGAGTGGCAAATGAATGCCTGAGAATATGAGGATGGATATGTTCCTTGATACCTGCCATCTCTGCAGACCTTTTTACAATATTCCATACCGTCATTCTGGAAAGCGGATTCCCCCTGTAAGTAAGAAAGAGAACCGGAGTCGATCTTCCACCCGCCAGAAGCGGTCTCGCCGTATCAATGTACAATGATAGCCATCTTACCGCAGCTCCTCCCAGCGGGACCAGCCTTTCTTTGAGTCCCTTTCCGACAGGTCTTACGAGAGCTTCTTCGAGAAAGACCCTGGAAACGGTAAGTCCGGTGAGCTCACTCTCCCGCAATCCCGCCCCGTAGGCAAGTTCAAGCAGAGCACGATTCCTTGTAGAGATGGGAGAGTCAGCATTCCAGACATCTATAAGAGCTGCCACCGTCTCAACACTGACCGCATGGGGAAGCCTGACCGGCTGCCTGGGAGAATGAAGAAGTTCGACAGGATTATCGCTTCTCTGCCCTGATGCCTGAATGAACCGGAAGAAGCCTCTGATACTGGAAAGTTTTCTGATGATGCTCACCGGCGAATACCCGGTGGATGAGAGGAAAGCCATATACTCTGCTACATCTGCGGCAGCAGCCTCCGGAAGAACCACTCCTCTTTCATTAAGCCACGTATTGAAAGACCTCAGATCATTGCTGTAAGCCCTGATCGTTCGGGAAGCAAGTTTCTTTTCCAGGGCTGAGTATTCCAGATAAGGATCCAGAATTTCATCCATTCTTCGAAAGCCATGCCTGAAAACCTGCGCTGGAATCCACGGAGGATAATTCTTCAGTCAGGTTCCCTCTGGTGATGGATACCGTGACACCAAGGGAATTGAGTTCATGGGCTATCCTGATCGCCCTCCTGTGGTCGAGACAGGTCGCAAGGAGTGCAGGCGTCTTTCTCAGAAGATCCCAGGATTCTCTCAATGATACTCCCAGTACTTCACGAAGGGCTTCAGCAATTCTATCCTCATCGTCCGGTGACGGTGTGCACAGGATAAGTTTCAGCACTTCGTTTTCGTTTAATTCTCCTGATTCGGGGTCCTTTTCCGGATGATCTACTTCATCCGGCTCATCACCTTCGCTCGAAAGAAGATCTTCACAGGGTTCCTTAAGAACAGGCGGAAGAAGAAGATGCTGAAAGATCCTGCCGGGTGGAGGGTACCCGAACACAATATCCGGAGAAGGTCCGGAGACAATGGAATCATTGCCTACTACCGGCGGCAGATCACCACTGAGGACCTCAGGAACCGAGAACTCAAATATTTCCGGAATGCTGCTGTTACTGATATCCGGCAGAATTGGAGGAGTCTCTAAGAATCCTCCCTCCAGTGATTTCGCAGGAAGCCCTACCGTAAACCTTGCCGGCGGCTGCAGGAACACCCTTCCGCCTGCGGTCTCGAATTCATCGGTTGGAGGCGGCCCGATCGAATACTGTTCCGGAAGATCTAATACAGGTGGGATCAGGGATACATCATCATCAGTGGTGTCAGTTTGAACTCCGAACAGCGGACCGCTGAAACTCGTGTCCGAATCCTCAGCAATTTCGCGGGTTCTGAATATGGCATTAGACCTTCGTCTGGGTGAAACGCTTTCCTGCTGCAGTGGTTCTGCTTCGATCCTTACTATCCCGCCGGACTCGGTTATTGATCTCTTTATCCTTTTTGCCGTTTCGGTGTTGATACCCCTGCTCAGAGCAATCGGCATTCGGGAAAGCCACTGAACGATCTGTTCCTGAGGAAGATGGGTCAGGTCCTGTAATCTTCTTCGAAGCCGTGTTCGGTATCCGGGGCGGTAATTAACCAGGAGAACCCGAAAGAGGGGTACAGGCTGAATTTCTTCATCCTTATCCGGAAGAATTCTGCATTGTATACCAGGATCCCTCCGAAGGCTGTCGGCAACTTTCTGTGCCTCTCCTTCAGTCAGGCCATTGCATACTATGTCATCCTCATGGCCCAGAGCCGCAAGGATTTCGTCCAGAGGCAAGCCCGTGCGTTCAGTCAAAACACGTGCAGACTCTACAGAGGGTTTATCACCCTGTACAACTACTTTCCATTTCATAGGTCTTCGCCGCTACAGCTGTTTTCTGATCAATTCAATTCTATCACCGATACACATCAGATCGGTTGTTGAGATAGAGGTAATCAATGCTGACGAAGTACTCGTCCCGGTTTGGAGAATTATCAGTTCGCAGACCGGTATATCCGTGGTCATTACAGTTGAACCGGAAGGACTTAAAACCTCATGACCGTACTTGTACATGTTGAAAATGTCACCGGATCTCAGACCGTCTTCCGCTCCTCTGTCAATGTAAATAACATCGTACGAGTAGACTCTCTCCAGATCAGGGTCCCGGAATGCAAGTACGTATGCATCGATACCATCAACAACTGCCGAAGCCATAACAGGCACTGGAGCTGAGGACGTGTATGGAACCAGAAGGTTGCCGGCACACACAGGGATGTAAGCGTGTTCTATCATGGCGATACTGGAAGGTGCGGATGTATCTATGACACGACAGACTCCGGCAACTCTTACGACATTGCCAAGTATTAAACCTGTCTGGGGGTGCCGTACTTCCTCACCAACTGCGTATATGGTATAAACACTTCCTATCGCTACGCCCTGATTCTGACCGATATCCAGGGCCACCAGATCTCCAGGGTACACTTCTGTAACGAAATCCATTTCTTCATCTTCAACATTCAGTTCGATGATGTAGCCAGCGGCATCCGGCGGATTGCTGGTAACCATACCGGCCGTTGCAAGCGTAAGGCTGCTGAGAAGGGGTCTGCTGCTTGTTCCGGATGTGGTATAGACTCCTGAATTCCCTGAAGCGTAAGCCTGCTGCGTGATCGTAACTCCTGAAATATCAGGAAGGATCAGCTCAGTTCCAGGTTGAAGATATTCAACCCCTACAATAAACGGATTGGCGCTAAGTATATCCTCCCAGTGAAAGGGAGTGTTGTAGTAGTATATCGAGAGTTCCCAAAGTGTATCTCCGTATCTTACATAATGGGTTCTCGCAGCATCAGTTACAGAAAATGCTGCTCCTACTAAAAGAACTAGAACAGTTAAGGACACTGTGAAGCTTTTCATTTCAACCTGACCTCCCGCGGTGGTCTCTATTAATAAGCGAACTTCATAACTTCATAATATTCTAAGTTCGCAAGTTCCTCAAGTCAAATGGACGTTATTCAAGATTCTACTTCACTGCGGGGAAAAGCACTGAATTATTCGCAATCCCTGCTGTTTTCAGTACAGTGACAGTATAAACACCACCAACCCCGGCAGTGGAACCCCTGTTGGGTATGTTAACGGCAAGCCACAGTTCCCCGATACCGGGAGAATCTCCCGTCCAGGTGCTGCCCGCTGCCACAGGAGCCGACTCGCCAACTGTCATTACAAGCTGTCCATTCGTTGCCCCTGGAACAAGTGCTGTCGCAGTGGAGAAGTAATCTATCCCAGAAGGTCCGCAGGTTCCCGTTTCCATGGAAACAGTTCCGGATGCATGAATACTGATTCTTTCATCAGGAGATACAGAAATGCCTGAATTCACCCATCCATCTACAGCAGGGACCTGAACTGTAATACTGGTTTCATCTGCAGGATCACTCCATATCACCGAATTCACATCCCCGATAGCGAATTCTCTTTCACCCGAATCCGTTCTTACCGTTATTATCCCCCCATCAAAGGTTATGTACCCCCTTACGGAGGTTCCCCCCTCTCTGAGGAACACTCTGCCCTCTTCATACTCAACGAATGTCTCAGAATCATTAAAGACTATATGCCGTCCTTCTATGGACGAAAGCGTGCCGGAAAGAACATTACCATCGGCGGTTATCATCCGGTCCGGTCTGCTCTTGCATCCTGCCAGCATAACTACCAGGACCAGGAAAACTACCGCTTTGATTCTGTTCATCAATCAACCTCTTTCAAGCCGGGAATGAAGATATCCAGAACATCCTGAACTTTTTCAATGAGTTCAAACTGCATCAGGTCCCTGTTCTCCTCGGGGATTTCCTCGATACTCCTGCTGTTCTCAAGTGGAATGAATACCCTTGTAATCCCGGCAGCCAGTGCTCCAAGTACTTTCTCCTTGATACCTCCCACGGGCATAACCCTTCCCTGAAGGCTTATCTCTCCAGTTACGGCTATATCAGGTACGACCGGCTTCCCGGTCAGTGCGGAGAGAAGGGATACAAGTATAGCCACTCCCGCTGAAGGACCATCTTTAGGGGTTGCCCCCGCAGGTACGTGCAGGTGTATATCAATCTCTCTGAAATTTGTTTTCAAACCGTAATCATCCGCATTTGTCCTGATCCAGGAGAGAGCTGTCTTCGCCGATTCCTGCATAACCTCTCCAAGCTGACCGGTGAGGATCAGTTCCCCTTTTCCACTCATAATGGTGCTTTCTATCAGGAGCACCTCTCCTCCTGCAGGTGTCCAGGCAAGTCCCGTGGAAACACCTACACACGGTTTATCCAGAACCCGCATCCGGGAGAACTTCCTTGGTCCGAGGAATTGCGGAAGTCTGGAAGGTGTGATGATCACAAGATCATCATTTCCCCTGGCAACTTTCATCGCGACTTTCCTGCAGACCTTGCCTATTGTGCGCTCAAGCTCCCGAACACCGGCCTCGCGAGTATGGTCAGCGATCATTCTGCTGAGACCTTTTCTCTGAAAGCGAAGTATTCTGCCTGTGAGCCCTGAATTCTTCATCTGTCTTTTTACAAGATATCTTCTTGCTATTTCCAGCTTCTCAGCAGATGTATATCCCGGAATACGGATTATCTCCATTCTATCCATCAGGGGTGATGGTATAGTATCCGTCCGGTTTGCTGTGGTTATGAACTGAACACCGCTGAGATCA
Organism: Candidatus Fermentibacterota bacterium; assembly: GCA_003644925.1. GTDB lineage: Bacteria > Fermentibacterota > Fermentibacteria > Fermentibacterales > JCC-6 > Aegiribacteria. The sequence goes on along the minus strand of QNDS01000011.1, from coordinate 24,344 downwards.
AAAGGAACATTCATATAATTATCCCTGAATGAGAAATTCTGCTCCGGATCGAGTACTTCAAGCAGTGCAGATGTCGGATCGCCCCGGAAATCGCTGCCTATCTTATCCACCTCATCCAGCATAAAGACAGGATTATTGCTTCCGGCTTCTTTAAGCCCCTGGATTATCTTGCCGGGCATTGCTCCTATGTAGGTCCTCCTGTGACCCCGGATTTCAGCTTCATCGTGAACGCCGCCAAGTGAAAGCCGCACAAATTTGCGGCTGATGGCTCTTGCGATACTTCTTCCCATTGATGTTTTTCCTACACCCGGAGGGCCTACAAAACAGAGTATAGGAGCCTTCCCTTCGGGATTCAGTTTCCGGACAGCCAGAAACTCCAGAACCCTTTCCTTAACATCCTTAAGATCGTAGTGATCTTTTTCAAGAACGATCTGTGCCCTGTTGATATCCAGTCTGTCTTTCGTGCTTATCATCCACGGCAGGCATAGTATCCATTCGATGTAATTCCTAATAACAGCAACTTCAGGTATTCCCGGATGCATTCTCGTAAGTCTGTCAAGCTCCTCCATAGCTGCATTGCAAACCGATTCGGGAAGATCCTTCTCTTCGATCCTCTGTCTGAGTTCCTCCGCCTCGGGATTCTCGCTTTCGCCCCCGAGTTCCTTCTGAATGGCTTTCATCTGCTCTTTAAGGATATATTCTTTCTGGTCTTTCTCTATTTCCGTTCTGACCTGACCCTGAATCTTGTTGCGAAGTTTCAGTATCCTGATCTCCTTTTCAAGGATGCCGGAAAGAAGCCAGAGACGTTCGAGTACATTGTCAACCTCAAGGATTCTCTGCTTCTCCTTAACACCAGCATCTATCCTGCTTGCGGCCAGATAACTCAGCTTCTCGGCATCACCGGAAAACTCCATGAACAGAGAATCATCGGGTATACTGCGTGTAAGTTCAAATATCTGCTTCAGTTGGATACGCACTGTATTCTGCCATGCATCCAGCTCCACATCGTCCAGGGGAAATACGGATTCCAGTTTTTCAACCCTTGCCATGATATATGGTTTATCCGTTTCAATGAATTCAAGAATTCGGAATCGGACGAGTCCCCGCAGATGAAGTCTGATGATATTGCCGGGAAACCGGTACAACCGATCAATACCTGTAACCGTACCTGTCCGGTAAAGGTTCTCTGTGCGAGTGGAGGAATCCATCCTGTTCTTCAGACCGACAACACATATCATCTTATTGGTGTGTACAGCGTCGTCCACAAGTTCAGCTATTGCTGATTTCGTAATGGTCATCGGTACAATGGAATAAGGGTATACGATCTCGTCTGGGTTTGGCAGAATCGGTAAAATTTCAGGAAGATCCAGAACGGTCGCCCGGGTCATCTAATCTCCTTCTATCAATGTCTTAAGGGTATACAAACCACTGGTTATCGTATCGCAGATATCAGCTGCCGGAGTCCAGCTTATGTCACCCTCGAGAAGCGGAAACACTGGAAGTACTATTCGATATCGAATCGGACCGAGACGGAAGTTGTGACCTCTACCGGCTGGTCGCCCTGCATCGCCGGGCTGAAGACCCAGTTTCTGACTGCATCCATAGCTGCCTGACCGCATCCAAGACCAAGAGGGTCGCTCACAATACTAACACTCTGAACCGACCCGTCTGTGCCAACTAGAACAGAAAGGGTAACGTAGCCATGAAGATCTCCCCTTGCCCTGGCCTGTGATGGTACCTCTGGAGCGCTCTGCTGTACCGGGAAGGGACTTGAGATAGGCAGCTCCTCCACCGGTTCTATAACCGATACTGTATCAGGAGGAACCTCGTCCGGGGTACCGGCAGCTACAGCATTGTATTGAATAGCTGAAGTTTCACCGGCTGTGATGGTAACAGTATGCGTATCGTCCTGGAAATCCGGATTGGAAAGCCGTACCGAATAGGTTCCCGGGTCAAGTTCTACACCTCCGAAAGGTGTAGTACCAACATGCTGGCCGTCAACGTACACATCGGACCATGGCTCAGGCCCCACCATGAGCTGGCCTGTTTCAATTATCTCCTCGAGTGTGACCGTACGGCTGTATCCGTCTTCTCCGAGAGTAATTGTTACTCCGAAGTCCTGTCTGCCCTCCATCTGAACCTGCAGATAATAGCTTCCAAAGGGAAGAACCTGGGTCATCCTGCGGCCTGTGGCAACGCGCTCTCCGTCTATAAAGAAGATACCATTACCCGGTGTTGCAGCAGCAAGCTGCAGAGTGATCTGAGATTGTTCAGATGCAAGGATGTTCATGGTGTGATTGAAGTTAACAGGGTCAACCACAAGGACAGATTCCGGCATGGTGCGGTAACCTGTAAGTACCGCCTGAAAAACATGTTCTCCGGTAGGGATTGAGTCTGTGTTGCCTTCGATAATCTCACCGTCAATCATATAACTGACAGCTTCCGGTCCCGGGTCGTCCTCTCCTTCAGGCATTTCATAAGCGAATGTAACCTGTATCTGAGAAGTTCCTATACTGTCAAGATATAGAGTGTCGGCGCTTATCTGCCCCTCTTCAAAGGTCGGGTTCCATGAAGTGGTTTCAAAACCCGGTGCGGAAACAATGACAGCTCTCTGTGTGAATATGGTATCACTGAGTATGAAAACTCCCGGGAGTCCTTCATCAACGATGGTTCCGTCGAGTGTGGTGATGACGTCGGAGGCACCCATAACTACGATAGTCTCGGTAAAGGGAACTGCCGGAACATCTACAATGACTTCAGGCTCAGGTTCCTTACCACCGAATATCTGCAAAGCTCCAAAAACTATAATCACAAGAAATACAGCTGCACCAATTATCATGAACATCTTCTTCTGTTTCTGTCCATCAGAATCGGTTTTCCCTGCGGCAGTGGCTACGGGTTTCCTGTCCTTTTTCTCTTCCCGTTTCTTTTCAGGTTTTTTCTGTTCCTTTTTCTTTCCGGTCGGCTTCTTTGCAGGAGTCCCTGCTGGAGGAGCCGTAACGACGGGAGCTGTCGTTTTTGAAACACCGGCAGCTTTACCCTTGTAGTCCTCTACTGCCTTTAAAAGTTCACCAATAACAGATGCGCCGGGAGATATATTGAATATTCTTCTGATATTCTCGACTGCTGACCTGGGGTCACCGCTGTTGAGCCTGCTTCGAACCGTATCTGCAAGACCACTTACTTTGATCGAACGTCTGACAAAAGCAATCTTCTTTTTAACAAGATCGTTATCAGGATCATGTCGAGTCGCTCTTTCAAGTTCCTGCAATGCTCTTACAGCGTCGTCCGCTTCGAAAGCCTCGTCCGATCTTTTTATGCAATCATCCACGAAGCCTGACGATGATATGTTCCGCCCGGCACTGTGTGCTCTGCTGTATCTGCTTTTATTGAACTTCTCCATTGCGGCGATTTCCCGCTCCACAATGCTGATCCGATCCATAATCTGGTGATTTTCCGGATCAAGTTTCAGGGCTTTGCGGTAGGTTTCTAAAGCTTCCTTACGCTCACCCTGCTGAATCTGTATTCTAGCGGTCTGCAATAAATTCTTAACTTGTTCAGCTCCTGTGCCCATCTCCAACCTGCTCCCTCTGGTTGTTAGTGCGAGCCATTTATCAGATTCATAATGCTATTTACTGTAAATCCTGTGTCAAGTGCCGCAAAAAAACAACTTGAATATCTGCCGCCTGAAAACAGGCTGTATGCACATCTTCTACAACATACGATTAATAATACTATAGCTCAAGAATATCCAGCCCCCTGAAACGCAATTCATATTCATCTTTAAGTGATTCCCACGAATTACTCTCCGCTGCCATAGATGCAGCTTTCTCCAGGAGGTCGGAATCATCGATTAATGAAGCTATACGGAATGCTGGAATACCGTGCTGCCGAGTACCTGCCACTTCTCCGGGACCCCTGAGCCTCAGGTCCTGCTCTGCGATCCTGAATCCATCATCAGTTGAATCCAGAACCGCCAGTCTTTTTGCTCCATCGGCACCGCAATCGGAGCTCTTCATAAGAAAACACCAGGAGTCACTGCCTCCCCTGCCGATCCTTCCCCGCAGCTGATGAAGCTGGCTCAAACCGAACCGCTCGGCATGGGTCACTACCATAACAGTTGCTCCGGGGACATCGAGTCCAACTTCGACAACCGTGGTGCTGACTAGAATGGAAATCTCACCAGAAAGGAATTTCCCTGTTACCTCAAGTTTTTTTTCCGGGTTCATTGCCCCCGTAAGCAATCCGATACCGAAATGTCCCAGAGGGCCGCGTTTAAGTATTTCATAGGAAGAAGTGGCATCTTTCAGATCCATCTCCTCTGATGCTTCCCTGAGGGGATATATTATGTAAGCCTGCTCACCGTTGTGGATTCTGTTCTGCAGAAACTCGTATACGAAGCTCCTTGAGTCCCTGTTCATCACCCTGGTAGTTGTATTACCCCTGCCGGGGGGCATTTCATCCAGCACTGATATATCAAGATCACCGTAGAACGTCATAGCCAGAGTTCTCGGTATTGGAGTAGCCGACATCAGCATGAAATGAGGACTTGGTTCACGCCCGGAAAGGAGTTTTTCCCTCTGCTGAACGCCGAATTTATGCTGCTCGTCTATTATGCAAAGTCCCATTTCCGGTATGACAACGCTCTCCTCAAAGACCGCATGGGTCCCGATCAGGACATCCAGTGTACAATTAAGAAGGGATTCCAGCAGATCCCTTCTATCCAGAGCTTTTGTACCTCCGGTCAGTAACCCGCATCTTATCCCGGCGGGTTCAAGCATACTGCTGACTGTTCTGTAATGCTGAGAAGCCAGAACTTCTGTCGGAGCTACAAGAACAGCCTGGTAACCGGATCTGCAGCAGATGATGCACGCTGCTGCTGCAACGACCGTCTTGCCCGAGCCCACATCCCCCTGGAGCAATCTTCTCATTGGGACATTCCGCCTTAGATCCGCGGCAATTATTTCCAGAACTGAATTCTGTGCTCCTGTGAGACTATAGGGCAGGCTGCTTACAAAATCAGCGAGGGATCCATCAGGCGGGATCATTTCTATCCCTGTTCTTTTCGATGCAAGAGTTCTTACATAATTGAGTAGAGACTGGTGAACGAAAAGCTCTTCAAGAGCAAGTGCGGATCTAGCCCGTGAGCCCTCCTCCGGATCATCGGGAAAGTGCACCTTGCGGATAACTTCTGAGCGATTCAGAAATCCCATGGTATGCAAAGCTTCAGCTGGAAGCAGTGCTGGTACTGCCGAACAGTACTCACTCAGAACAGTCTCTAATAGTTTCCTCATTATACCCTGCGTTAAACCCGCGGTAAGGGGATACAAGGGAAGCACAAGCCGGGTGTCCGAGCCCGGTTCATCAAGGAATATCAATTCGGGATGAACAATGGAGATACCTCCAAAAAATTCTATCCTTCCGCTTCCGATTATCCGAGCACCGGGCTTAAGCTTGCCGGCAATGTAACTGAAATGAAAAAAAGTAAGTTTCAGCTCCCCGGTATTATCCCGGACAATTGACTCCAGTCTACTTTTTCCATTTCTCGATTTCAGATACACCGATGAAATAACTGTTCCGGACACACTGACTTCCTCGCCGGGAACCAGATCGCAGATCGGGGTTATAATCCTTCGGTCCTGGTAATCTCTCGGTACATGCAGAAGGAGGTCGTAGATGTTTTCGATTCCCAGCCTTGCCAGCTGTCTGCTCCTTGCAGGACCGATTCCCTTCAGGTACCTTACATCAGTTCTAAGCATTTTGACTTTCGATGTACTCATGAAAATAAACTAAAGTTTATACAGTATTCACGCAAGGTCGGTGACAGGAGAGATAAAAGGGGGTTGACGAAAGGTTCCTCAGTAAGTAATGAAGGCGGAACCGTGAAAACACCTATGGAGGTAGACACCCAAGATGGAGCTAATAACCAGAGAGACTCTTGAAGTATTAATAAAAAAGAATCCTGATGACATAGACGCCCGCCTTAACCTTGCTGAAATCATTCGAAAGGATCGCAGTCCTGAGGAAGCTCTTATTATGTACGATACCGTTATCGAGCTGGACCCTGACAATCCGCAGGTCTATCTTGGTAAAGGCTTATGCTGGGCGATGTCACTTCTCGATAATATCCCCACGAAAGAGATCTGGGAGATGGAACTCGATGAACAGGAAATGATCGATAAAGCCATGGAATTCCTTGAGCAGGCGGCCGAACTTGATCCTGAGCTTACTGAGGCTTACAACACTATGGGCAGACTATTCGCGATTATTGCCCAGGAAGAAGATGCCGTAGACATGTTCAAGCAGTCACTCCAGATCGATGCTACACAGCTTGACGTGCTTGAAGATCTCAGAGAGATAACCGGTAAACCCGTCTGGAAAATACTTGACAAGGGCACCTGGATGGGCGAGGAGGAAGAAGAGTAGGCAGAAAGACCGATTATTACTTTAAGGCTGATAAGCTCTTGCGGATATAAGATCGAAGACGATAGCAGCTGAAGGACAGCAATCCTTCAGCTTCCTTTTATACAATCCTGTCATATAACCTATCTCTGTCCTCCTTCCGGAGAGAATATCCTGTAGCATACTGCACTTATTGGGCTGCGATTCGAGCAGGAAATCCATCATTTCCCCGGCTTTCACTGAAGCGGCATCCCTCATTTCCGCAGGTATCACTCCTGTAAGTTCCGCAGTGAGTGCATCTATTGCAGTACCGAGACCAGCTTTCAGAAGCTGGTTGTTCCGGAGGCCGGAGAGAGCGCCCAGCGGGTTGATGACACTGTTCACAAGCCATTTGGACCAGCGGACAATTTCCATTTCAAAAGTTGGAACGACATGCAGGAAACTTTCTCTGAAAAGGTCAGAAGCACTACCTCCTGAGGATACTATAAGATCTCCTCCTGAGATCTCCACAGCATATCTGTCCAGAAGGTGAAAACCTGCGGTGAGGACGGCTGGTTCAACTCTTTCATTCCAGGATTCACCCCATTCCTCTTCAAGACCCATTCCATTCGTAATGCAGATGCATCTGCCGTCAGTTGAAGCCATTGCATGTTTTGCTGCGCATTTCAGGTCGTAGGCTTTCAGAGCCAGGACACAGTAATCACAACGGATGCAATCTCCGGATTCGATTTTTTCGACAGTGCCTTTTCCTGAAAATGCACCAGAGGATGTAAGCTCAATGCTACCGCGGCCGCTTCGGTGAGGCCCGGCCAGAAAAACACTGAATGAACCGGAAAGGGCAACGGCCAGTCCTTTTCCGACTGCACCGTTACCCCATATGATTACGGATCTATTTTTCTGCACTTTTTTCAGCAGGTTTCTTAACTTTTTTCTCGGTTTTTACCTTGATCTCTTCGACTTTTTCCTTGATGTCCTCGACCTTTTCCATACCCTTATCTCTGGCATGCTCGAGTTTTTCTCTGGTTTCATCAAGTTTCTGGATCATCTCCTCATATTTCTCTTTCCCAGTGGTGGAAACCTCGTCGACCATCTTTTTGCCTTCGGCTATCAGCTTATCAGCCTCAGTCCGGAAATGAGTGTAGAATTCTTCTCCCTTGCCGTAGAGATCCTCCGTCGTTGCTCGGACCTTCTCACGTGTTTCCTCGCCTTTTGCCGGTGCGTAAAGAAGAGCAACTATTCCTCCAGCCAGAGCTCCCGCTACGAATGCCCAGAATTCACCTTTGCCGTTTTCAGCCATCGTTATCTCCTTTCATTCTCCGCAACATTTCTTGTACTTCCTTCCGCTTCCGCATGGACACGGATCGTTCCTGCCGACCTTAGGGTTATCCCTTGTGACTGTTGCCGGTCTTCCGCCTCTCTTCTGCGGTTCGCGCCCCGCAGCAGCAGCAGCAGAAGCTGCGGCAGGAAGGGCTGATGATGGATGCATTGCGTTACCGCTTACCTGCAGGTTCTCCGGAAGGCCTGTCCGTGCATTCGCCGGCCACAGGGAAAGCACCTGCCTTACAACCAGCTTATCGATCCTGTCAAGCAGTTCCTCAAAGAGGCCAAAAGCTTCTTTCTTGAATTCCACAAGAGGGTCACGCTGCGCGTAAGCCCTTAGATTAATCCCTGATTTCAGATGGTCTATCCCATAGAGGTGCTCCCTCCACATGGAATCAATGGAGCCGAGAACCGAACGTTTTTCAAGCTCCAGGGATAGTTCCTGACCAATTTTCTCTTTCTTCATATAATAGTATTCAAGAACCATGTCCGCTGCAGCATTTCTTGCTTCATCGGCAGATATCTCTCCTGACATGAGGCCCGAAAGATCGAACCTGGTTCCTGATATCTCCCCCAGTGAAAGCTGTGCTCTCTCCTGATTCCAGTCTTCGCTCTCTGTATCATCAGCTATTGCATCGATGAGAACATGACTCGATACAGCCCTGATCATATCAATCACTTCTTCAGAGAGTTCCTCTCCTGTCAGCGCCTGAAGCCTCCTGTCGTAGATTACTTCACGCTGCCGGTTAACAACATCATCGTACTCGATAAGGTGTTTTCTTATCCCGAAGTTGTACTCCTCAACTCTTTTCTGCGCTTTCTGAATAGCCTTTGTCAGAAGTGAGTGCTCAATCGGTTCACCCTCACCCTCTCCTCCACTCTTCTTCATGAAATCGATGAGTTTCTCAGAGGCGAACAGCCTGAAAAGATCATCTTCAAGTGAGAGGTAGAATCTGCTGGCTCCGGAATCCCCCTGGCGGCCGCATCGTCCGCGCAGCTGCCTGTCTATCCTTCTCGATTCATGTCTGGCTGTACCTATAACGAAAAGGCCGCCGGGAATAGTATTACCGCTTCCATCGGTCAATTCCTTAATCGATTCGGCCAGTTTTATATCGGTTCCCCGGCCAGCCATATTGGTCGCGATCGTGACCGCACCCTTCTGACCTGCCCTTGTTATTATTTCTGCTTCCTGCAGGTGATGCTTTGCGTTGAGAACGCTGTGAGGAATTTTCCGGGCTTTCAGCAGCTTGGAAAGCAATTCCGAAATATCCACAGAAACCGTACCAACAAGAATCGGCTGATTCATCGAATGAAGCCGCTGGATCTCATCAATTATCGCTTTGTACTTCTCCCGCCTTGTCCTGTATACCTGATCGTTGAAATCCTGTCTTATTACCGGAACATTCGTAGGTATGACAACCACATCGAGGGTGTAAATACTCTCGAACTCATCCGCTTCGGTCTCAGCTGTTCCCGTCATACCGGCAAGCTTCGAATACATCCTGAAATAGTTCTGTATTGTAATGGTTGCCAGGGTCTGGGTTTCGCTTCTAATCTCGACATTCTCCTTGGCTTCAAGAGCTTCGTGCAGGCCGTCGCTGAAGCGTCTTCCGGGCATGAGCCTTCCGGTGAACTGATCTACGATCACTACTCTTCCATCCTGGACGACGTATTCCACATCCTTCTCGTACAACTGAAATGCTCTGAGGAGCTGATCGATATTATGCAAAGCCTCAGCTTTATGAGAATGTTCTGAATACGTCTGTCTTCGCAGTTCCTGCTTCTTCTCCTCGGGGATATCCTGAAGCTCAATCTCAGCTATCCCGTCTCCTATATCCTCGAGCAGGAAAAAATCCGGGTCATTCGGTGAGAGCGTCTTTCTGCCGACTTCCGAGAGAGAGATGGATTTCTCCTTTTCATCCATGGCGAACAGCAGGTCTTCCTCAAGTTCATGCCCCTTCTTCTCCCTGAGGATAACACCTTCCATCCTCTGCACTGCCTGCAGCCGATCGGGATCCTGCAGCGAACGCACCAGTTTCTTCTGCTTCGGAGCTCCCTTCCTCGCTTTCAAGTAAAGAAGGGCAGCCTCTTCCTCATTCCCTTTGTCCCAGAGCTCATCCGCTTCGGCAACAATTCCGTTGACAAGAATCGTCTGATTTCTGACCAGTTTATGAACATCGTTTCTGTATTCCTTGTAACGGTTCCGAGAACGCGCTACAGGACCTGAGATGATAAGCGGGGTTCTGGCTTCATCAACGAGGACACTGTCCACCTCATCCACGATCACGTAGTTATGCCCGCGCTGAACCCTGGTCACAAGATTGACAGCCATATTATCCCGGAGGTAATCGAAACCGAACTGATTATTGGTTCCGTACGTGATGTCCTTCAGGTACTGCTTCCTTCTTTCTTCGGGGTTCATCTCCATCTGTATGCAGCCGATGGAGAGGCCAAGGTATTCGTAGACACCGCTCATCCATTCGGCGTCTCTACTGGAGAGGTAGTCGTTCACGGTTACAAGGTGAGCACCCTTACCGACGGGAATATCCCCGATCGACTCGAACTCCCATTTCACGGGGTCATCACCGTACTTCTCCTGCGCAAGCTCCAGCCATTCCGGGTTCAGCTCAAGCGCATTCAGGTACATTGGCATAACCGCAACCAGTGTTTTACCCTCACCTGTAGCCATCTCGGCTATTTTACCCTGATGGAGTACAACGGCACCCATTATCTGAACATCAAAGGGGACCATGTTCCATTCGAGATCGTGATCTGTGACCAGCCAGGAGTTACCGAGAAGCCTTCTGCACGATTCTTTAACGACTGCAAAGGCTTCACACATTATGTCCTCAAGGGTTTCACCCTTCGCGAGCCTGATCCGGAACTGTCTGGTAGAATCCTTCAATTCCTGTTCAGAAAGTGATTCAAGCCTCTCGCAGTAATCGTTTACTTCATCTACATACGGCTCGAGAGATGATATTTTCTTATTCTGTCTGTCACCGAACAGTGAGTTGATTACTTTCTTGAACAATGTATCTATCCTCCGGGTATTGAAGCCTGAATCGAACTGCTGATTCCTGTCAAACTGCTGTTTCTATAATAATGAAAATTTCTGAATTCAGAAACATCATTATTCAGATAGATCAGATTGAACTTCAGAGGTTCTATCCTTTGTCTCATCACCTGCTCCGGGCCAGGGAGGTCTGTTTAGGCATCTTCCTGCTATGAGGAGCAGGATGATGCTAATAATTACCAGAAACAGAGTTTTCAAATTCATGTATCAGATCAAGCAGTGAATCGGCTTTGTGAACGTAGATCTCCGAAGAATCCCCGAGACTGGCGGCTTCCAGGAGCCGTTCCCTTGCAAGAAGCACTTCCCCCTCCCTTAAAGCATCCCTTCCGGAAAAATACAGGGTCCAGCCGAAATCACGGCTGGATTGGGGGCATATTCTAGCACTCCTGGCTCTCCTGAGCGCCCATATACGCCTGTCAGTGTCCTCCTCAGCTTCGGCCAGTGATGCGCATGCCTGCCAGTAGGAATATCCGGTCGATCCTTCCAGTCTAATAAAATGGAGCTGTTCTCTTGAACGCTCTGTTTCTCCGTTCTCCGCAAGTTTTTCCGCAAGAACACACCTGTAGAAAACAACATCAGGCTGAAGTGCAGCGGCAGTTTCAACCAGAACGATAATACTGTCGGCCTCAGCTTCGTTCTGCAGAAGAATGGCAAGCCATGCGCAGGCATCCGCTGCGGCTGAATCATCATCGCAGGCAGAGACTGTGAGGAAGTATGCAAGCGAAGGAGAAGGGCGCATACCCAGTTCCCGCTCTGCGACTGCAAGGTAGTAGCGGCATACACCTCCTCCCCTGACATACTCTCCATAGCTGATAAGCTCATCGTACATCTCAAGACTCTTCAGAGCCCGGATGTATTCCGCAAGATACCACTGATTGTCAGGCTCTATCCTCCAGGCGGCAAGAGCCGATCCGAGAGCATCCGCAGGTTCTTCCATTCTGTTGCAGACCCATGCGAACCGGTAGAGAAGCCATGGATTGCATGGATCCTCCACTATCTCCTCATAGAGTACTGGAAGCGCTTCGGGGAGGTTGCCCGCCCTGGTGAGGGAATCACCTGGTGATACTGATAGTAGAAACAGAATAAGTGTAAGGAAGTGCTGTTCAGGAAGCAGTTTTCAGAACCCGGTCAGTGTGGAATCCGGAAGTGAACCGCTGATATGGAATTGAAACATGAAATCGTCCGAAGGCTGCCACCTGAGATCCAGTCCGCCAAGAATCCTGCCGGTTGAGAATCCGTGGAAATCGTAAAGCTTCGCATACCCGATATCTACAGAAGCGTACCAGTCCGGATGAAGCATGAACGACATGGTTCCAACGGTAAGACCGGTCCCGAGGGTTCGGCCGCCTCCGCTGACCATACTGAAACTTGCATAACCGGAGAAATCCGGATCGAACCAGGAACCGGTTGGCTCAATAAGAGAGAAATTTGTTGGTTCGAGACCGACGGCCAGAACTACTGATGAAACTGTCAGCAGCAACACAATAAGTACTATTCTCATAATTGAATTTTCTCCTTTAGTGGTTCTTCCGCATACTACTCTAGTAATATATTACCCCGGAGGCCGGGTCAATGTTCCATTTGGAACTGCAGATGGATTACGACTTGGATAAAGTAACCGGATCGCTTCTTGAGAAGTTGTCAGAAAATAGTCTCACTTCTCTGACAGAGGATACTTCCTGTCTTTCTTTTTGATTATTCCAAGTACGATTACTCCAAGCAGTACGGCGAACCACAGTGTGGCGAAACGCATGATGAGGGTTGTTACCGCCGCGTCAGATTCCGGCATAACGGTGAGGAGAATAGCTCCTATGGTTATTTCCGTAAGACCGAGACCTCCTGGTATCATTGAAACGGCTCCGGCTATGGTTCCGACAGAATGAGCTAGAAGGGCAAGCCCTACAGAGAGCCCGGGCTCTATTCCCAGAGACATGGACACCAGGCAGAGAACAAGAGCTTCCGCGCCCCATGACAGTATTCCGAGGGGGACTGATATCAGAAGGCTTTTCAAATCCAGGAGAGACGAGCAGTTCCTGTGGAATTTCTCGAAATTCCCGCGATGCCTCCCTATAGCTTTGAACCTGCAGAGAAGGTTGGTAAGAAATCCGAAAGCCTTCTTCCACAGCAGGAAGATCATTATCGCAAGAACAAAAATAACTCCCGCACCTATGGCTATCATTGCACCTTGGTGCTCAGCGAGGACAAGGCCGATAATAGCGATAAAGATCATACTGATGAGGTCCGTTATCCGCTCGGCAACCACAACCGGGGATGTTTGTGAAACAGGAATGTTCCTGCTCTCCTTCAACAGATAGCATTTCAGCAGTTCCCCAAGTTTGCCGGGAGTGACAGTCATCGAAAAACCTGCGACGAATACTGCAAGGCTCTCCTTAGGGGGAATGTGTACACCGATCTTTCCAAGAAAGTACTGCCATTTGAAGAATCTCAGAAGGTAATTCAGAAGAGACAGTGACAGGAAAACGGGTATCCAGTAGAGGGAAATGCCCGATAAGGCGTTCCCCACTTCTTTCGCGTCGGACAGGAATATGATAGCCGTGTATACAGCAATGGCAAGGATGAGTGACCAGATCATTTTCTTCAAGGGATTACTTCTCCGTGGATTGGCTGGCATCCTTTATCATGTGCTTCAGTTCTTCTGCAAGCCTGCCCATTCCAGGAAGGTCCTCGATCAGTTTAAGCGCCTTTGTGGCAAGCTTTGACGCTTCATCCATCTCACCCTGCATAGAACAAGCCCTGGACGCAAGCGCAAGGGCATTGGCTCTGCTGCCTGTTAGAATGATACTGCCGGACGGGATGAGCTCGTACGCTGTCATTGCCTGTACCCTGGCGTCAACAGGCTGCTTCTTCTTGAGATAAAGCATCGCCAGATTAACATGAATACCGCTTCTAGCTGAACCGTCTCTGAGTTCGAGGGCTTCTGTCAGAAGTTCTTCCGCCTCATTGAGCCGCTCACCGAGTTCGATCAGCATTCCGGCGATGTTCATGTTCATGGTAGGTTTGAGGGAATCGTCACGCTTCAGGGCTTCTCTGTAGAGTTTCTCGGCCTTTTCATGATCCTTCCTGCCGCCAGCCACATAACCAAGCTGAGCAAGAGCCATGGCACCGTCATCTCCCTTTTCAATTGCCTGGAGTATTATTGACTCGGCTTCATCGTACTGACCGGATTTGATATAGAAATATACCAGAGCGTTGGTCAGGGGGTCGGAAACACTTTTCTGTTTCATATTCCTTTTCAGGAATTCTATCATATCATCCGTATTTCCCGCTGCTGCAAGCTTCGCTGCTTTTCGCAGCTGGAGCTGCTTCCAGGTGGGTGACTTGATAAGACGCCATGCCAGAAAAAAAACAGTCAGTACAAGAAACGCCAGAATAACAAACCAGATTGGTGGCATCAGTTCTCTCCGTGATTAGTGTAATTCATATCAAATTCTGTGAAATCGGGAAGAGTCGTATCGGGGAGAAAAGTTCCAGCTGAATAGTCGTGAAGAGTGCAGTAGTCCTGAGGGGCGGTTCCCTCCCAGAACTCTTCCTGCCTTGTGTTTTCCCCGCAGGTTTCAAGGGCAAGTTTGCCGGTGATCGTACAGATGATCGCAGTCTCCACGGAATTCGGAGGCGGGGCGGGGAAGGAGACAGTTGAATCTGCCGGAACACCTTCGAATACACCTCTCATGAAGCTGTTCCATACAGGCAGGGCAATGCTGCTGCCGGATTGTCCGCGGCCGTTCTGCAGCCTCATTCTCACAACATGGTTATCGTACCCTACCCATACGCTGGCAACAAGATCAGGAGTGAAACCAACGAACCATGCATCGGCGTAATCACTTGTTGTTCCGGTCTTTCCTCCTGCCCTCCTTCCAGAGTAGGGACCTCCCCAGTACCATCTTGCTCCAGTTGCAGTTCCTTCCCGGATAACCGACTGAAGTAGAGAATTCATAAGGTAAGCGCCTGTTTCAGACAGTACCCTCCTGCCTGCGCTGGGAGTCTGATTATCTTCAAGAACATTACCGTACCTGTCCTCCACTCTGAGGATTGCGACAGCATCCCTGGCAAGGCCTCCTGTCGCGAACGGAATGTATGCCTGCGCCATTTCCAGTGGGTTCACCATGCAGCTGCCGAGAGAAAGTGAATGCACTATCGGTATCCTTGAAGTCAGTCCCATAGCCATGGCTCTCGCGGCAACGGCTTCGACACCAACAGCCATCCCCAGCCGTACCGCTGAAACATTGAACGAGCGCGCCAGGGCGGTTCTCAAGGTTACCATACCATGGAAAGTATGATCGTAGTTCCTCGGCCGCCAGGAGCCTGGAAACATCTGCACAACAACAGGTTGATCAAGGATAGTACTCCCCGGAGACCATCCCTGTTCTATAGCCTCAGCAAAGACGAATGGTTTGAAGGAACTGCCGGGCTGCCGGCGGGCCTGAACGGCACGGTTGAATTCGCTATCCTGAAAATCCCTTCCTCCAACCATCGCTTTTACGTATCCAGTAGCGGGATCAAGGGCCACCAGGGCTCCCTGCAGGTAGTCTGGTACTCCGGAAACAGTATCGCGCAGAGCCTGCCAGTGGGCGTAGGAGCTTTCGTGTCTGAGCCTTTCAGAATCGCTAAGGAATTCTCCCGTCTCGGGATCCCAGACAGGTTCTTTTTCGGCAAGAATGCTGTTCAATGCATTTTCAGCCACAATCTGCATGTCAGGGTCCAGGGTTGTATATACCCTCAAACCCTGTTCGTATACCGCTGACCATCCGTATCTGTTCACAAGGTATTTCCGGATGTACTCGGAGAAGTAAGTCCATTCCTGCTCTATCTCCGGCCTGTGAATCTCAACGGCAAGCGGTGTATTCATAGCCTCATCCGCCTGTACCGGAGTTATGTATCCTTCGCTGGCCATTACCTGGAGAGCAACATTCCTCTGGATCAGACACCTTTCGTAATTGTTCTGGGGGTTGAAGCCGCTGGGGTTCTTGACCATCCTGACCAGCATTGCCGCCTGAGCAAGGGAAAGTTCAGCAGCGGAAGAACCGTTAAAATAGGTTCTTGCAGCAGCCTCGATACCATGTGCTCCGGCACCGAAATAGATCTGATTCAAGTACATTTCAAGTATCTCGTTCTTCTCGAACTGACGTTCGATCTCCATTGCAATAAAGGCTTCCTGTATCTTCCTCTGGATCGTCTGGTCAGGTACGAGGAAAAGACCCTTGGCCAGCTGCTGGGTTATTGTGCTTGCTCCGTGTCTTTCGCCTGTTCTCAAGTCGTGCAGCGCAGCCCTTGCGATACCCCTGAGGCTTATCCCGTTGTGCTCGTAAAAGGTTCTGTCCTCAGTGGCGATGAAACCGTTGATAACCCACGGTGAGACTTCCTCAAGTGTGACGGGATATCTGTTCTCAACACAGGCTGTAGCCATGAGATTGCCCCTGCTGTCGTAAATCTCTGTTGCAGCAGCAGGTTCATGTCCCCGCAGACCGGCGACAAGCAGGTTGCCCCTGGCCTCACTGAATGCTGAACTGCAGTCTCCGTAAACTCTGTATGCAAATCCAACACCGAAGAAAAGACCGGCTATACCGGCCAGTGAAAGCCAGTAAAGGACTGCTATGAGCTTTTTCTTGATCAGAGCTGTTCCTCCAGTAACTGCGAACTCTCAGTCATGCTGCGTATCCTTCTGAACAGTGGCTCTCCTGAATCTGAATAACCGAGGAAATATTCATAAGCTCCCTCCACTCCTGTGAAGGTTACTTCCCGGCGGCCTTCTATTCCCGAAGGCTGGGAGACGAAATCCGAGTGGTAGTTGCTGTCGTAGTTCTCAAAGGTTCTCCATACCAGCCTGTAGCCCACCGGTGTACCTTCAAACAGGTAGAGATTGCCCGCCCAGTATATCACTCTCTCGGGATCACTGTCTCCGTTAAGCTCCACTGCGAGAGCTCTCCATATGATAATGCCTACATCATTCTCCATCTTCTGATCCAGCTGATGGGGATCAAGATCTATCTCCACCTGAGCCAGCGGCTCGTTGGATCCTGAGGTCAGAAGAACAGGGTATGTTCTTGAAAGAGAATCTCTGGCTTCCACAAGATCGCTTACCGAAAGGAAGAACTCACGGAAACCGGCAAGGCGTTCCTCTTCTTCCGCTATATTCGGCTCGTTCCAGATGCCTCCCGCGTATAGACCCTGCATCGCTTCATGACGAATGCTGAGAACGGATTTTGAAATCCATGCCATTTCCTTCCAGATATTTATCAGGCTCATCAGATCCGTCGGGAGTCCGGAAAAACCGATTTCAGCCCTGTCTTTTATTATCTGGAACTTACCGGCTCTTCTTATATTGCTCACGGCCAATACTGCGTAGCTCCCGGGCTGTAGATCAAGTAGAAAATCACGAAAATCCGTACCAGATGCAGCAGCTGCGTTAAGTGATGCGTAGTTCTGAATCGAATCTATCAAACAGTCATCGTACAGCACTCTTACAACGTGCATCTCTCTTCTGACCTGCGGACTCTGAAGTACGAGATTTGCCAGCTGTTCGATCGTCAATGAATCTTCGGTGTCCCGGGGCAGATCAACTCCAAATCCATCGATCAGCCAGGTGTCGTCCGCAAGAATAAAATCGATACGGTTGATTGCCGGCAGTTCCATTCTTCTGATGGTGCAGTAATAAGAGGTTATCATGCCTCCGGTGCTTTCCAGGATCGAGGTAAGGCGACCACCTGCGTCGAAGGCTCTCCATCTACCGAAGATCTGCTGCGGGGAGAGACTGTCCATCGGCAGTGAATCGGCAAATCCGGTGGAAATTAGCTCGTAACAGCTCGGATCGTTCATTCCCAGTCTGTTGGAAAAATCCAGAGCCACCTCCATGGGGCTGTCCGGCAATACTATCACTGAATCACTGACCTCTGCAACAACCGTATCGCCTGCGTCAATTACGTCAGGAGGGGATTCTTCCCCGCAGGCAAGAATCAATAAAACAGCTGCCGGAATACTGATGCATAGCAGTTTTGTCATTCGACCCCCAATGTAACTTTCAGCATTTCCTCCGGAGTTGTCACTCCGAGGCGAACCTTTGAAAGAGCATTCGAATGGAGAGTGGTCATCCCCTGTGCAACCGCTGTTCTGCGAATATCATCAATGGATGCACTTCTCATTATATCCGCACGTATCTCCTCTGTCATCTCAAATACCTCGAATACGGCAATACGTCCTCTGTAACCGGTTCCGCGGCAGTTCCTGCAGCCCTTGCCGCGTTTAAGGACAACCCCCTCCTCAAGACCGATAGATTCACACAAGGATCCCGATGGCATGTATTCCTCACTACACTTCTCGCATACCTTGCGCACAAGTCTTTGCGCAATTACAGCAACAAGAGTCGTTGAAAGCAGGTAAGGCTGAACACCCATATCTATCAATCTTATGGCGGCAGAAGATGAATCGTTCGTATGAAGGGTGCTGAGAACAAGATGGCCGGTCAGGGCACTTCTCATAGCGCTTCTGGCTGTTTCCTTATCACGGATCTCACCCACCATAATTATATCCGGATCCTGCCTGAGAATATACTTCAGCGATGTCGCAAAAGTCAGATCAATGGCAGGCTGAACGGCAATCTGATTGAATTCGTTCGTAACAAATTCAATGGGATCTTCAATGGTGGTGATATTCTTCTCCTTGGTCGCCAGAGTTGTTAGTGAAGAATACAGAGTAGTTGTTTTACCGCTTCCGGTGGGACCTGTAACCAGTATCAGACCGTTAGGTTTGCCAAGCGCATTCTTATACCTGATCAGATCATCGTTATCGAAACCAAGCATTGCGAGGTCCTGCATCAGCAGGGCGGGATCCAGGATTCTAAGAACCACTTTCTCGCCAAAAGCGACTGGAATGGTTGAAGCCCTCATTTCAACGGGTTTTCCTTCGAAATGGGTTCTTATCCTGCCGTCCTGCGGTCTTCTTTTCTCGGCAATATTGAGCCCGGCGATCATTTTGATCCGCGACATTATGGGAAGATGGAGCTTCTTTGGTATCTTGTAGATATCGTGAAGTACCCCGTCGATCCTGAGCCTTACAACTGTTCCCTTTCTATGGGGTTCAATGTGAATGTCACTGGCATTCTCTTCAAAGGCATACTGCAGAAGATGATTGACAGCGTTTACGATGGGGCGATCTGTGGGTTCAACTTTCTGATCTGTTTTACTCGATACGTACCTCTCCAGGTTACCCAGATCAACTCCATCCCTTGAATCAAGCTCCTTGACTGCCGCGGTGATAGACCCGTGAAGCCCGTAGAACTGTCTGATAACTCTTGCGATCTCCGAAGGTCTTCCAATGTACAACTCTATATCTCTACCCAGCATATGAACCAGATCATCAAGGAGTGTTGTGTCTCCAAAGCTGCTTGTCGCCACCTTCAGGACAGATTCAACTTCATCGAAGATCACCAGGTGATGCTTCTGCGCAAATGCTCCGGGCAGAAGATCCGTAACAATCTGATAATCAAGCTCGAGCGGATCCAGAACCTTGAAGGGGAGCCCTGTAAGCCCTGCCAGGAACTTGTAAAGAACCTCCTCCGGAACCAGGCCGCGTGCCACAAGTACACTAAGAATATTTTCATCAGTGACATCATCGAACCTTGAAAGTCTTTCGAATCCGGTATCGGAAAGAACCCCTGCATCGTGAAGCTGTTTGGGAAGAGATCCCATGTCTATCTGCGGCATCGTTTTCATATTACTTTCCTGATAAGCGGCTGCGCAGGCTGATCCCATCGTGCCGCAGCTGATATTCTTGTCGATGCGATGGACGCATCTTCCCTTGACCTGGCATGCACCAGACCAAGTATATCACCGCAGGCGACCTCGGTACCACCCGGGATAAGCTGTTCCCAGCCTGTATCCGGTTTAATTCTGTTGTCCATGCTGTATCTTCCCCCTCCGAGACCCCGGACAGTTTCTCCAACCTCCAGGGCGTCCATCCCGTTCCAGTATCCGGAACGTGATGCACTGACCTCCATTTCTACAGGCGCCCTGGGCAGTGAGATGAAAGCCTCCAGGTCACCGCCCTGAGCATGTACCATAGTAACGAATTTTTTCATTGCCGAACCATTATCCAGCAGTTCCCCGCAGTAACTGATCGCAGATGCTGTATCAGGATACAAGGATGGCTGGGCCTGGCGCAGCATCGACGCACTCAGCCTTATGGAAAGTTCCCGCACATCAGAAGGACCGGAACCTTCCAGAACTTCAAGCGTCTCGCGAACTTCAAGTGCATTACCGGTTGCCATGCCGAGGGGGTAATCCATTCGGGTAATGAGCGCCCTGGCCTTCACTCCGGCTTCCGAGGCAATGCCCTTCAGCTCCAGGGCAAGCTTTTCCGCCTGCGGGAGCTGTTTCATGAAAGCACCGCTTCCCACCTTCACATCGAATACCAGAACATCGGGATTCTCCGCAAGCTTCTTACTGAGTATGCTGGCGCTGATAAGGGGAATCGAGGTTACTGTGGATGTGGCATCCCGGAGGGCATACAGAATTCTGTCAGCCGGGGCGAGGTCATCGGTCTGACCGGTCATCGCCACTCCGTTTGTTTCTACAAGTTCAATGAATTCTGAAAGCGGCAGCTGAACGTTCATTCCGGGTATCGATTCCAGCTTATCAAGCGTTCCCCCCGTGTGCCCGAGAGTTCTTCCGCTTATCATCGGGACCCTCAGGCCGGCTGCAGCGACTAGAGGTGCCAGTATCAGCGATATTTTATCGCCGACTCCTCCGGTACTGTGCTTGTCGGCGAGGGGAGGGCCGTCGCTCCACTTTATAACTGTGCCGCTGTCCCGCATGGCAAGCGTCAGAGCAACGGTTTCTTCCTTTGAAATGCCTTTAATGTAGGCTGCCATAAGCCAGGCTGCAGCCTGGTAATCGGGA
The DNA here is from genome assembly GCA_003644925.1 of Candidatus Fermentibacterota bacterium. Taxonomy (GTDB): domain Bacteria; phylum Fermentibacterota; class Fermentibacteria; order Fermentibacterales; family JCC-6; genus Aegiribacteria. The sequence goes on along the minus strand of QNDS01000011.1, from coordinate 3,638 downwards.
ATTACTCCCGAGCCCATTGCAGCTGCGAATTCGTAGATATCAGCTGTTGGAATCCTGATGCCATCTCTGGTTGCAGCGATGAGATCGGTGATCCTCATATTATCTCTTCCAGATTATCCGGACCAGAAGCATAAGGGCTACTACCAGAGATGCGATCCCGCCTGCCAGCATCCATTGAGCGTTCGGCTGCTGAAATACGATTGCCGCAACTCCGGCGGCTCCGAACAGGACTGTCAGGATCAGAAGAAGGATGAACGATCCCTTTTTCGGCATATATTCACGGAGGTACTCGCTTACGAACATCAAACCGTCCGGAAGGTCCGGATGCCTTACTTCGTCAAAACTGTGTATCCTCTTCCTTTTCAGAAGTGAAAGAACTTCCTCCGGGTTTTCGAATGTATAATCCTCTCCGTAGGAAGTAGTGATCTTGTAGATGTTCTTCTGTCCGTCCGCAGCGGGAGCATCCTCGGTCTGTTCCTCCCGGGTTCCATCCTGAAAAACAGGCTCAGCTTCATCACGGGTACCGGGTTTACCGGTTTCCGGAGGCTCGGCTGCAGCATCGGTTCTCGGGGGCTTGGTACTGCTGACCGGCCTGGACAATTCGTCATCCGACATCAATGAAGCTTCCGTGGGCCACAGGTCCACTTCGAAGTATCCGCAATCCGCTACCGGCTGCCAGACTTCCCCCTGAATAGAAACCTCCGCCTCCATGGGGACCCTGGATTCAAGTATCCACTTCTTGAGCGTGTCCACATTGCCTGGTATGAAGATCCTTTCGTCAAAACGAAGCCTTACCGGTTTCTTCTCGGGATCATCGGATACCCATTCACGCAGATGGGGGGAGAGTTCTGTGGATGCCTTTCCGAGGATTCCTCCCGGCGGGGTCTTAGGTCCTTCAATCTGAACATCGACGGAGAGCCTTCCCTCCTTCGCCCATTTGACTATGGAATCCCAGTCCGGCGCAACAAAGGTTTTGCCGCCCATCTTGATCTTCCACCAGTTCTCAGGATCCAGCAGGATGTTAAGCTCGTTGTTCGCGGTTACCGGTATCCATTTCTCCGTTCCCGCTATCCTGTAACTGTCATCCAGTGAAATTCTGTGTTCCCGTGCCCATTTAAAGAATATGTCTCTATTGTCTGCCCTGTAGGTTTTTCCATCATGCCTCAGTTCGACAGCTTTGGCCTTAGCTTTAGGTTCACCCATAAAAACTCCCTGTTAACGAGTTGCATCCGTACTTATATGTATCAGGTATAATAAACCTATTAAGCGCCACTCACCAGCATTCGTTTCTCAGCAAAAGGGGCCGGGCCTGACATCTTAACATTATTGGGGTCGTATCTTGAATTTTGGCATTTCATTTGTTAAGACATTTACGAATGCCAAAATTCAAGATACGACCCCGATAATTAACGGCCCCGCTCGCTCATGGACTGAACACAATCGAATCCGCTCTTGCACTTGAGGCGGAATCAGGGTCTATCCAGCCCCTGTTCTCCGAAATGTTAATCAGCCTGTCAAGGTAATTCTCCCAGTAATAGGGCACACTGTCATTCCTGTAGAACCTGTTATAAAGGCGGGGACCAGGCAGGATAGAGACAAGGTAAGCCACCTGTCTTGTTGAGAGATCCTGAAAATCCCTGCTGAAATAGTACTGTGCCGCTTCGGGAAAACCGAACACATCGGGTCCCATTTCAACGATATTCGCGTAGATCTCAAGCATCCTGTTCTTGGAGAGGTACGCCTCCAGCCTCCAGGTCAGAAACACTTCCTGTATTTTTCTGGCGAAGGTTTTTTCCCTGCCGAGGAACAGGTTCCGGGCAAGCTGCATTGTTATTGTGGAGCCTCCCCTTGTAAACTCGCCGCTTTCCATGTTCGCCCTGATGGAATTCCTGATATGATACTCGCAAAAACCGTCATGGTAGCGGAAGGTAGCATCTTCAGCGCATTTCAGCAGCCCTTCAAAGGATGGGTGAAGTGAATCGAAGAGCACAAATCCCGGGTTCGTTAGCGTATCGAGATATATCCTCCTTCGGTTGCTCCAGCTGTCGCGCATGAGGCAGGATCCGCCGTATCTGAGCTGACCTATCGAGATCGGGCTTGCCAGGACACTGAGACCCGATACATCCACCTGAGCATGAAAATCCGAACTGTCCGGAGTCTCCCAGTCGAGTTCAACGAGAATATCAAATGACGCTTCCCCGCCCAGCTGAAGACCTGCAAGGGGGCCGAGAAGAGCAGGCGGCATGGATGAAGTAATATCCTCCCCATAGAACGAATCGTTCCACAGCCTCAAAGAAAGATAAGGTTGTCCATCGAACCGGCCGCAAAGATCAAAACTCACAGGCATTCTCCCGAATAGAATCGAGCCTGATTCGATACTTACATCCCATGTATCAATGCTTGCTGTTCCGTAAAAGCTCAATACTGCTGTTGTGTATAGTGTATCGCCGGCAAGACCGGGGGAATATATCCTGACCGAGTCAAGCATAGCGTTGACGGATACTCCCACCGTATCGGTATCCATGAATTCCAGCGTAAAGTATCCTGAAGGTTCAAAATCGATGTAAACATCTCCCAGAAGAGCTTCGGCCCGGGAGATAAGAACATCCTTTACATTCTCAAGATCGGTTGAGAGCCTGACTTCTGGTAATCCTGATGAATCGCTCAGCTCGAAATACACTTCCGCTGATTCTCCATCGACTTCGGTTATCAATCCTTCAGCATGAATATGATCGCTTCTGGAGGCTGATATGCTGCCTTCGATCTCAAATCCCTGAAGCATCCGGGGCATGGTTACAAGCCCGGATGGAAGCCTGCTGCAGTGAAACCAGCTGACATGGATACTGTCCCTCCGGGAGCCGAAGAACACAGTTCCCGTGCCCATTCCCCAGCTGCTTTCCATCTGCAGGTTCAGTGAATCCCCGGAAGAGCGCCCGGAGAAGGCGCCCGATACGATTGCAGAATCGTGACCGTTCATTATTTCGAAATTAGCGAATCTTACCGGAGGAAGGTTCCTGCCTCTTCGGGGCTCCTCATCCGAGCCGGTACCCGATCCGGGATTCCAGCTACCGCCGTGAACCAGAATACTATCGATTACCGGGTCGAACAGGCTGCCGCTCCAGTAAACGACTACAGTCTGCAAGAACAGCTCTTTCTCAGGGAAAGCAGCATCCTCCAGCAGGAGCACACCTGAGGCAATATCGATATTCCCGATGGATACGGATGGATCGATCTTCCTGAGGGCTGAAAGCACGGGCAATGAAGCGACGGCATCGATACCGAAAAGAACGAACAAGCAGAGTGAAATAGCTGAAATCGCAGCTATCCCTATCCTCAGCCAGTTCCTTCGGCTCAATTTCTACCGCTTGCTCAAAGCCTGCGATATTTCATCGAGGATAGACTCAGCAGCGAAGCGGGAACTCTCAGCCTGTGTGATCGGGCGGCCGACAACAAGGGCGGTTGCACCAGATGTGATGGCATCAAACGGGGTTGCAGTACGTTTCTGGTCATCCTTTGATGCTCCCGATGGCCTTACGCCCGGTGTCACTATAAGGAAATCCGAATCGGTAGCCTGCCTTACAAGTGCGGCTTCAAGCGGAGAGCATACCACGCCGTGAATACCGGCTGCCTTCGCTGAT
>QNDS01000010.1 GCA_003644925.1 Candidatus Fermentibacterota bacterium | reverse complement strand
GATCATCATCTGCCCATACGATGAAATAATCCCCCGGATGTATCACAGTGTCAGGGAAAGCGAATTTGAACGGGTCGGCAGCATCGTCCGTGAGGTAATATCCTGAAAGGTTTATATCGTTTGATCCGGTATTCGTAATCTCGATCCAGTCATCGTATTCTCCATAATTATCCGATATTGTAGTGTCGTTCTTCGCCATAAGCTCATTGAGAGCTAGTCCCGACTGATAGAATGGATTCTCCTCTTCTAAGGTTACCTGCATTTCTGTTTCCCAGGATGGATCAAGAAGCAGCAGATCAGTGTTAGCCGGTGAATCAATGACGAAATCACCTACGATTGTTTTCCCCGGCAAAAGCAGCTCCAGCATTGCCTGATCGTTCGTCAGGTAGATTGTATCCCCGGGGATTACGATAGTCCCTGCTCCAGCGAATACCCGTGCCGGAGGGTCACCTGTCTGGAAACCGCAGAGGGAAAGATCCTGCAAATCATCTGATGTATTGACCACAGGGATGCTCCAGAGGAAGAGGGTATACCTGACAGGAGACAATACTTCCAGTTTAGTGAAGTCCAGTTGCCATGAGCTTCTCCTTGCTGAGGGAGCACAGACACGCCTGGATATAGATGAGGGTGGACCATAAAGGGGATAGAAGGAAAAGGAATTGCTTCTTCCAGAACCAACTTGAGCTTTAGATCCTACAGAGAAGAGTAAATTCTCGTATATCGCTGGAAAGTTGACTGTCTGGCTCCATACATATCCAAACTGATCATCCTGATTCATTTCAACGGAGTTCACTTCAACTGCATCATTCCAATAGTGGAGATTTGCAAGAGCAGCTGGTTCTAAAAACTCAATCGTGACAGTAACGGAATCATCATCGGATTCGAATTCACATTCAGAAAGCAACATGCTTTCTACATGAAGCGGCGTATATGCACCAGCAATTCCAGGGATAAATTGTCCACGATCAATTACAGCTTGTCTTAGAACAGCAACAGCCTCAACGAATTCATCGTTTGTACCCTGTTTAAGAGGATCAGCGAAGACACTTGCCTGGATGTCCAAGAAAATGGAATCTATAATGAATGGCAGTTCATCCGCCATAATCTCACCAGCGTGAAGGAAGTAATCATCAAACTGGGTACTGCAGTCATCCTGCATTAACAGTCGTGAGATCAAGGACGATCTCTCAAAACAGTATACCGATTTGAGTTGAGTCCAGCCTGGTAGATATTCTCCTTTCCAGGTATTGCCGAATGTAGCGTCTCTGTCCCACGGGTAGAACCGCCATTTGCCCTCTGGAGTGAAATGAATGTAGTAATTCTTAGAAAGCGCATCACCATCAAGAATGGCAATGGAGACTGCAGCATAGGCAAGATAATCATCCTGATCTATTGAAAGCGGTGTAAAAAGATTTACTGCATCAATTAGCTGTCGTACCAGTGGAAGATACGCTTCGCTTCCTCTTTTTGATTCAAATCCGGTCGTTCCAAGAGTATCAGACGGTTGCCATGCAAATCTACCTAGATGGTTTACAGATTTAAAGAGAGGACCGTAACCCAGATTGTTTCTATCGTAAAAAAACTCATCAATTCTTTCTACTTGGACATAAACACCGTAATACTCGTCGTTTACGTATAACTCCACATGTTCAGTCATTGATGCGGGACGACCGAGCCGTTCTGTCAGATAAAGACCAAGCACATTCCGCATTAATGTCAGATCCCGATACTGGGCATCAAGAAGAATGTGGGAGGCGTTCAGGAGGGTATTGTCGAACAATTCAAATTTCCAGCTCTTCTTTGGTAGATTGAGCGAAGTGCCACCCCTGAATCCCGCCAGACAACTGCAGGCGCCTGCCTCAGTTACGATTAGAGCTGGAAAATGATAATCGGCATATGGGTTTGAATAGAGGCTGTCCAGCAGTATCGTATCCATTTGCAGGCTGTATGTATCCAGAATTCCCTGCTGACTGAGCAAAAGCATAGCACCAAGAAGAAATCCCACTTAATATCCTTTCAGCATACGAATGGATTCAACAAGATCGTATCATATGTGGCGAGTAGATACTTGATTATTACTACTTGGCATTACCTTGAAGCATTTACAAGCACCTCAAACGCCAGAGTTAACATCCAATATAAGTATTTATGGTTGTTGGATTCATGTCAACTATATCGAGCTGACCTTATCAGAGATTCAGCTTCCGTCTGGGGAAGAATCTTCAGCTCTTCACGGGAGCCTTTTCTGCCATGAAATACAATGAGCTCAGCAGGCTTGTCAGGGGAACCAACGGGTTGCAGCGCAATCGGGTTTATCCCGAAAGCCCTGCAGCCAGGCAGAATTGCAGGAAGCGAAGAAGGTCTGTTGATGATCAGGAAATCCCCCCCGGGGGCCAGGAGGTGAGCGGCTCCCCGTATGAACTGATAAAGAAGTAATCCCGATCCTCTCCTCGATCTGTCTCTTTCTACATTGGGACTTCTCCTCACCGCTCCCGCCCTGCCGTAGGGAGGATTCGTAATAACTGCATCCGCAATACCCTCCAAAAAAGCAAGAGGTACCGTTTCAAGACTGCAGCATACCGCGGAGATATCCACGGGAGTGCCTTGCAGATCTCTTGAAACTTTCATGAGCTTCAGTGAATCGTACCGGATATCAATCCCGATCCATCTGCAGCCGGGATTTAAGGATGAAGAGTACAGGGATGCCCCTCCGCTGCCGCAGCCGAGATCTACGATAACCGAGCCAGGTGCTGCACGGAGAGAGGAAGCCAGAAGAAGTGTATCAGTCGTTACCGATGCTCCAGGATCCTGAAAAACCTTAGCCCTCCCTGCAAGCATCACCTGTCTTGGATTTTTCACAGTATTATCAAAACTATCTAACTGCTGCTTTGACGACTCCCCAGGTATAGAATTCAGGTATGTGAGGGTACGACCTGTTATCATACCAGCGTTTCATTGACCACAATCCGTAATCGTCTTCCACCATTAAGAACAGGACCTGTCCCTTGGCGGGATTGTCCCATCCGCAGTATTCACTTCCCGCAGCAATTATCTCGTAATCCCTATAGATCAAGGCTGAATCTACGGGTGCAACAGGATCAGGCAGGGATGATATGGTGTTCATCGTCACAGAAATAAGGCTGTCCTCAGGCAGTGTATCTCCTTCAGCAGCGTTAAAAATGTTCATCATGGTATTCTGTTCAACTCCGTAATCCCAGCCGCTGAAATTCCAGGAGCTAGCAAATTCTGTAGTATCCGATCCATCGGCAATGAACATGTAAGATGAATCGCAGCATGCCATGGTCATAGCCACGGACCTTCCTTCCATTGCACTTTCGAAGTTGATCACAACTGTTGCGGGGGAGTACGGCTGCTGCCAGGGAATTTCTCCCCCCGGATCAGGATCAGCCGGATCCCGAGGATCGAAGAAAGAGCATGAGAGTAGAACTGAAAGTGCCAGGATGCACAATACGAAGATGAGTTGCTTTCTCATTATTCAGCCTCCTAGAACTGATAGTTAAGGCCGACGGTAGCCTTCCAGTAACTTTGCCGGTCATCTCTTGAATAAAAGGAACGGGTTACATTGAGAGAGAGGGTTCCGTCGTTCAGGGTCATTCTTGTACGCAGACCTACGTGGTGTATGTGCTCGACACGGGAAGGTATACTCTGAGAAAGAAAATTCCTCTTCTGATACTCCCAGGCGTAGCTTGGAGTAAGACCTATACCATTGCCTACATGAAATCCAAGGTTGATCTTGATGGTATTGCCGATAACCTCCTCGGATCTCTGGAAAACGGAGCTCTCATAACTGCCCTGATCCTGAAAACGGAAGATATGATTCAGACCCAGCGTTGTGCTGTCCGCGGAGACTCTCTGGAAAGAACTACCAGTAGTTATCCTTCGAAAGAGCAGATCCGATCCTGCTGTTGAGCATTCCGGAAAAAGGAATGTCGTGTAGTCGGCGCTGATCTGAACCGATTGCTCAAGTTTCCAGTTGCTTCCGGCATTGTAACTGAAACTGGGCTCAATACTGTAGGTGGAAGACCTCTTACTGTTGCCTGACTGCTCGGACATGATGTAAATAATTTCCCTGATCTGACCCTGAAGGATCATCTTAAGTACGGTTCGATTGCCGAGGGGTATCTCAGCGCTGAGAGACAGAACCTCCCTGAGCTGATCATAATCGTAATTATCTCTATGTTCGATACCCCATACATCCGTCCATGTTCCGTAAGTATCACGTTTCAAAAGCTGGATCGTCCTGTAAAACGAAACCTTACTTGACCCGGGAGTGTAATCAAGACTGGATCTGAACAATCTGTCATCATCAACGTAATAGGTATTGAACAAAGTTGATACACCTGTTGCGGTTCTCTTCTGATCTACGCGGTCGATGGCCCGGGAGAGGGTCATGTTCAGACTCAGATTATCAATTATCTGGTATCTGAGGGAGGATGATATGGTCCGGTATCTCTGCTGCCTGTCCAGTACATCCCCTTCACCGCTCACGGAATCGGGGTCATCGTATTCGTAGAATCTGTCAGAAAAATCCCAGGAGGTAGATATCTCCATGGAAAACCTGTCATAGGGTGTGGGAACCACCAGTGACAGACTGCTGGACCAGTCGTCCTGTCTCTGTGTTCTATTGGAATCATTGTACGTTGTAAAAAGCTTCATCGCCCTGACCTGGGCGCTAAGACCTCCACCTCCGTAATTCCGGGGGAAATCGTAGCTCATCCGGAGAGATAAGTTATCGCTCCCGGTATCCTTCTGATATCCAAGTGTTCTGTGCTCACCAAGGGTAACGCTCCCGCTCATTCCCGGAAAAACCGTTCTGTTCATCGAGATATCAACGTTCGTCACACCACCCTCGTCATGACCTGTTATGGTGCTATCTCCCGAAGGATTCATGTAATCTATAAAGTGCGCTCCCAATCCGATATTAACGGAAAGCCAGGATGCGGGTGTATACCGGATCTGTCCGGAAGTAGTGTTGCTGAGCCGATCCCTGATCAGCTCATCGTTCTTCTCCTCGGAGCTGATACTTCTGGCGAGATTGACGCCAAGTTCAATCCCGCGGAAAGGAGTGAATGTCAGGCTGGCAGTACCGTTCCTCGCATCAATGAATCTGTGCAGATCTTCGTTCTTCTCAGCGTTGAAAGAGGCGTTCGCGTTCAGAGAAACCCTTGATGTCAGCTGTTGATAGAGAGAGAGGGAATTCATCAGACTGATCTTGTCCTTGACCTGATCAAGCGAGATATCGTAACCGATGGTAACAGCGCTGAGGCTGACGAACATAAATACAAGAAGCATCAGTGATCTTTTCACGGCAAAGCCTCCGCCATTTTAACGAAACGGTCAGGAGGAAGCTGCTCTGCTCTTAATGAGGGGTTGATATCGCATATCTCCAGGAGTTTCAGAGCCTCATCTTTCCCCAGAAACGGTTTAAGGTTGTTGATAATTGTTTTCCTCCTCATAGCGAACGACACTTTAACAATCCTTCTGAATCTACCATAAAGCTCTTCGGGAATCAGGGGCCTGCTTCTGCGATTGAGAACAACTACCCTTGAAAGAACTCTTGGAACGGGGTAAAAATCCTCCGCAGAAACATCGATAAGGTTCTCTACAGAAAAAATCGGCCAGATCTGCAGAGAAAGCTTACCGTAATCCCTGCCGCCGTCAAGGGTTGATAATCTAATTGCAACCTCCCTCTGCAGCATAATAACAGCTTTCTGAACATGCCGGAAACTCTGTTCGATCATTCTGAAAATGATAGGCGAGGAAATGTAATAAGGAAGATTGCCGACAATGGTTACGAATGGATAACCGGGCAATTCCGATGGATCCACCTTGAGAAAATCGTCACGGATAACGTTAAGTCGTTCATCGCTGAACCTCCGTTGAAGGAATGAGGCCATTCTGCCTGATATCTCAACTGCAGACAGTGATTCGGATCGGGGAAGAAGCTTCTCTGTCAGAGAACCGAATCCGGGTCCAATCTCCAGAACACTGCCCTGCGCGGGGATTTCATCAGCGATTCTGGATGCTATGGAATCATTTACGAGGAAGTTCTGCCCAAGATTTCTGTTAGGATAGAATCCGGTTCTACTCAAATACCTCTTCAAGTCTGTTGTCAGCATTACCCTCTTATCCGAAGCGGCAAACTCAGGGTCTTCGCCAGTTTCTCTACCGATTCTATTTCAACACCTGAATATCTTACAGCGGTGAGGCTGACGAAAGCAAGCCTTCCCGCCAATTCAATGAACTCCATCAATCTGTCCCATGCGTTCCCGTCCGCAGGGCGGCAGATAGTATTGTATTCCTCTGCGCAGGAAGTGTTCAGACTGATGCTAACAGCATCAAATGGTTCAAGAAGCAAAACTGTTTCTTCACGGGAAAGCCACGATAAACAGGTCCCGTTTGTGTTAAGCCTTACGGAAAATCCTCTGCCTGCAGCCTTACGGGCAAGCCTCCTTAGAAGTTCAGGTCTCATGGTCGGTTCACCGTATCCGCAGAAAACAAGCTCTTCTCCCATACTGGGGCTCAGTGTTTCAATAATGGATTCAAGTCTCCCCTCGAGGGGTTCTCCATGGTGTGCAAGGTAGTAGCCTCCGATACCGTCTGCTCTATCTTTAATACAGAATCTGCATCGATTTGAACACCTGCCTGTAATGTTCATATAAATATTCCCATACAGCAAATATACAAGGTCTGTTCTTTGAAATGGTCCAAGCTGCAGAGCTTTCAGGGAATTAGTCATAAGTGTTTCTGCGGTCAGCGCCGGATCTCTGTCCCATATTGCTGAAATGGTATCGGCCATGTACTTAACATTGGAAGGTTCGTTTCGTCTCCCCCGGAGAGGCTCTGGAGAGAGATAAGGAGCATCCGTTTCGATAAGGATTTTGTCAGGCGGAAGCGATCCGGCAAGATCTCGCAGCCGGTTGTTCCCCCTGAAAGTCAAAGGACCCGCAAACCCGATGTAATATCCCCTTTGAGCAGCCTCCAGCGCAACATCAGGAGGTCCGGTATAGCAGTGCATTATAACCGGGACGGCAACATCATTCCCGAGAATATCAAGAACCTCCCTTTCGGCATTTCTGGAGTGAACTACAAGTGTTAATCCTAATGATTCTGCAAGTCTGATATGATTGCGGAACATCTTGATCTGAAGCTCAGCAGAAGTCCTTTCCCGGTAAAAATCCAACCCGGTTTCTCCAACAGCTATCACACGGGGGCGGAGGAGTATTTCTGCTATATCGGCGAAATCATCTGGATAATCCGAATCGAATTCGTTCGGATGAATTCCCGCAGCCGCGTATACGCCGGCTCTGGTTTCGCAAAGGAAAGCCGCCTTACGGCTGCTCTCCAGTGATATGCCGGGAACCAGAAATCCGGTCACACCTGATTCTGCAGCAGAGGCAAGCACCCTGTCGAGATCATCGCAAAACCGCTCATCAGAGAGGTGGCAATGGGTATCGAAGAGTTCGGGCACCGGAGTTACTTTCTCCAGATCAGATCCTCTCTGGCAGGCCCTGTAGAGATGGCTTTAACCTGCACACCAGTTAGTTTTTCAATGAACAGAACGTAATTTCTGGCATTTTCCGGCAGTGCGTCCCATTCCCGTTCTCCCCTGATATCCTCCTCCCAGCCAGGCAGGGTTTCATATACTGGAATGTGTTTCCCAAGCCTTACACCTGTTTCAAAGAGCGTAAGGTCGATCTCCGGATCAAGTTCGTACTTCTTGCAGACTTTAAGTTCAGGAATACCGCTTAGAACATCAAGGAGAGTAATCGTTGTCCAGGTGCACCCGTTTATCCTGGCGGTGTAGTTTGCCAGAACGGCATCGAACCATCCGCACCTGCGGGGTCTTCCGGTGGTGGCTCCGTATTCATTGCCCTGCTCCCTTATCCTCTCCCCGAGGGGACCGGTCAGCTCTGTAGGAAAGGGACCGTTCCCTACTCTGGTGCTGTAGGCTTTCACAACACCAACCACTTCATCTATCATCACAGGACCAATGCCGAGACTGACGCAGGCCGCTCCGGCAACGCAGGAACCGCATGTAACGAATGGATAAGTTCCATGATCAGGATCAAGAAGAGAGCCCTGTGCTCCCTCGGCCAGAATCGAGCCTTCGGATGCCAGTATTCTGGAAATGACCATCGATACATCCATTGCATGATCAACAAGCCTGATGGACTCACGGTTGAACAGATCTACCTCTTCCGAAAGGGACCCGGCATGTTCTGCCGAAAGCGCAAGCTGCTCTATGCAATCATCCGTGATGACAGCAGATTTTTCGCGGAATATCTCAGGTACAGCTGCATCTTCAAGCCTTATTCCTTTCCTCATGAATTTACGCACATAGGTGGGGCCTATTCCACGCCCTGTTGTTCCGACCGCAGCTTTTCCAAGCCTGATCTCATTGATATTCTCAATATACCTGCCTGCCGGATGAACAAGATGCACCTTTCCGGATATCGTAAGCCTGTCTGCAATGGAAAATCCCTCTTTCTCAATTGATTCGATTTCCTCTGTGAGAGCAACCGGGTCGAGAACGCAGGCGGATCCTATGATGCCGAGTACATCCGGCCGCAGCAATCCGCTTGGAAGCTGGTGCAGCGCAATCCTGCGCCCGTCAGCCTCAACAGTGTGCCCTGCATTGGCTCCTCCGGAGAAGCGGGCAACGGCATCGACGTTTTCAGCAAGATGATCCACCATCTTCCCCTTGCCCTCATCGCCCCATTGAAGCCCTATGATTATAGTTGCTGGCATGCGATTCCTTCCATGAACTGATTCAGAATACTAGTCCACCGCCTGATAGATCCATTTTTTAAGTTCCCTTATACCAGAACCGGTGATCGATGAAACTGGTATGACCGGTCCCATATCCTGTGCTTTTGCAACGGCTGACGCAAGTTTTCCCCGTTTGAGCTTGTCTGATTTCGTCAGAGCGATGATATAGGGTCTGCCTCTCTCCTTGAGAAATTCCACCATCTCCATATCGTTGGGCAGGCAGGGATGTCGTGCATCGATAAGGAGAACTACACCTCTGAGTTCAACTCTGTCCATTAGATATGAAGCTATCCATCCAGTCCATTCACTGCGGTTCTTCCGCGGAGCACGTGCATACCCGTAACCGGGAAGATCAACAATGTAATAACTGCCCGATACGGAGAAGAGGTTAAGAAACTGCGTACATCCGGGTCTGGAACTTGTCCTGGCAACAGAATGATTCCCGCTGAGCTTGTTCAGGAGTGACGATTTTCCCACATTCGACCTGCCGGCGAAGCAGATCTCCGGGAGACCGTCCGATGGGAGGTGTTCAGGCCCCGGACAGCTTCTTAAAAACTTAACATCGAGGGAGGACATTTCAACCGGCTTTCCCGGACTCCTTCTTCTTCCTGGTCTTGACGATCTTCGGCGGCGCTTCCCCTCTGACAACTTCCGGTGAGATCACGAGTTTTCTAGCGTTCTGGAGACCCGGCAGGTCGTACATTGGATTCAGAAGGATCCCTTCAAGCACTGACCTCAGTCCTCTCGCTCCGCTTCCGGCCTGTTTGGCTTTCTCTGCCACCGCTTCGAGAGCCCCCGCTGAAAACTCCAGCTCAACTCCCTCAAGTTCAATGAGGTACTGGTACTGGCGTACAAGGGCATTCTTCGGTTGTGTAAGCACTTTTGTAAGATCTTCAATATCCAGGTCATCCAGTACCACCAGTACAGGTAACCTTCCAACGAGTTCCGGTACAAGACCGTACTTAACAAGATCATGGGATTCCACTCGCGAGAGTATGTTGGTTTCCGTATGGTGCAGCGGATCAAGAGTGCTGTTGAAACCTATGGAACTTTTTCTGAGACGCTTGTCGACTATTTTCTCAAGTTCATTGAACGCGCCCCCGCAGATAAACAGGATATTGCTGGTATCGATCAGAATATTATCCTGATAGGGGTGCTTTCTTCCCCCCTGCGGCGGAACGCTGGCAATGGTACCCTCCACTATCTTAAGAAGGGCCTGCTGTACACCTTCACCCGACACATCCCTCGTAATGGATGGGTTTTCGGACTTCCTGGAGATCTTGTCGATCTCATCAATGTAGATGATGCCCTGCTGCGCAGTTGCCACATCCATATCGGTTACCTGAAGCAGACGCAGAAGAATATTCTCAACATCTTCTCCAACGTATCCCGCTTCGGTCAGGGTTGTTGCGTCGGCAATGGCAAACGGAACATCCAGAATTCTGGCAAGTGTCCTTGCAAGGAGAGTCTTTCCAACGCCAGTAGGTCCCATTAAAAGAATGTTGCTTTTCTCAAGTTCGATTTCGGGGGATTCCCTGATGGTCCTGAGCCTTTTGTAGTGATTGTAAACAGCTACCGAAAGTACTTTTTTAACGTGTTCCTGAGCAACAACGTACTCATCCAGCTGAGCTTTGATCTTCGATGGTATCGGAAGCTCTTCCTGCACCAGTTCAGGGATTTCGAGTTGATTGTCATCTTCAAGATCAACAAGCTCCCCGCAGTACCTTATGCACTCATCGCAGATATGCACTCCGGGACCCTGAATCAGCTGTTTAACCTCGCCTATAGGCCTTCCGCAAAACGAGCATTTTTTTTCTTTTGGCATGCTTTACTCCGTCAGTTTCTGGATATAAGCACGTTGTCTACAATACCGTAATCGACTGCTTCCTGAGCATCCATCCAGAAATTCCTGTCCGAATCCTTTGATATTCTCTCAAGAGGTTGTCCTGTGTGCCCTGCGAGAATGATATTCAGTTTCTCCCTGAGTTTAAGGATCTCCCTGGCCTGTATCTCTATATCACTGGCCTGCCCCTGAGCTCCGCCCATAGGCTGGTGTATCATAACTCTGGCATGCGGAAGAATGTTCCGCTTGCCCTTCGCTCCCGCAGCGAGAAGAACGGCAGCCATACTTGCTGCAGTGCCCATACAGAATGTTGCCATTGGTGGTTTTATGAACTGCATCGTATCGTATATTGCCAGCCCTGAGGAGACAAGACCTCCCGGGCTGCTTATGTACATATTGATATCCTTCTTGGAATCCTCTCCCTCCAGAAACAGGAGCTGCGCTACTATCAGGCTCGCGGACTGGTTGGTGAGTGTATCGCCGACGAATATGATACGTTCTTTCAGGAGACGGGAATAGATATCATAGGATCTTTCTCTGTTCCCTTCCCGCTCTACAACAAAAGGTACTATTGATGACATCAGGATTTTCCCTTCCCGGCTGTTTCGTCACAGGTTTCCGGTTCTGCATCTTCAACCTGTATCCAGCGCCATGACGAATCCGGACTGTCTTCCTCATGAGCTGCAGTCTCACTGTTTTTCTGTGGTTCCTTTTCAGTAATATCAGCACGATCCAGAATTAGTTCCATAGCTTTTCTGGTTCTCAATCTGTCACGGACAGATGATTCCGATTCCTCGGAGCTGGTTTCTTTCGCTACAAGATCGTCTCCTATATCTATCTTCTCTTTTTCAGCAACGGCTCGCAGAATGAGAAATTCACGCACTTTGTTCAGCGCAAGCTCTTTTGCAGCTGTTTCTGTTTCCTCTCCCGGAGCATCTTCCCCCAGTCTGTTTATGTAATCCTTAGAAAGGTTCTCAACCATGTACCCGGGGGGTGTAAAGGGGTTGCTTGCAAGGATGCTGTCAATAACAGACCTCTCCTTGAGATAATCGATCTCCTGATCGTAACGGGCTCTGACACTCTCCTCGATCTTACTTCTGAGTTCCTCCAGATTCTTAACACCAGCAGCCTTTTCGGCGAACTCATCATCAATGTCCGGGAGAGCAGGACACTTGATCCCGGTTACCAGAAACCTGTGCACAGGAGGCTGACCTTCCTCGGAAGCGTCTCTGTCCATCCTTGCTGAGAATTCAAAATCGGGAACTACTCCTGTAACAAGTTCATCAAAACCGGCACCTATCTGCGATTCTCCAATTCTAACGTTGAACTTCTGTGTTTCTTCGGTATTTCCAGCGGGACAGGCTTCCAGCAGAACAAGATCCCCATCCTCGGATGGCCTGTCTACTGTGTCGAAGCTGATCAATTTCTCGCGGAATGATTCAATCGTCTTCTCAACAGCATCATCCAGGTCGAGGGGGGGTATCTCTATTTTTATGCCATCTGTACCTTCCGGTTCCGGCGTTTCGAAGAGAGAAAATGTCATTTCAAAACTGTAAGCATCACCATCTACCGGCAGTTCTATCTCACCTTCCGGATCCTTATCATCGAGTACCCAATCCTCTTTCTCGAGAAGTTCTGAAGTAAAACGCTGTCTTACGCTGTCCGCAACTTCAGCCTGAATGATGTTTCCGTACTGTTTGTCGATAATTGACCTTGGAACCTTACCCGGTCTGAAACCGGGCATTGAAAGATCTTTGGAGATCTGCTTTCGAATTTTTCTGAACAGTCCGCTTATCTTTTCAGCCGACTCGGTGAAGAGAACTGTCCTTCTATTGTCTTCGGACTTGATGATTTCAAACATTTAGTAATCTTTCCGTTTTCTGAGTTATGGTGCGAGAGGGGGGATTTGAACCCCCACAAGTCAAGCTTACCAGATCCTAAATCTGGCGCGTCTGCCAATTCCGCCACTCCCGCAACGATATTGATGTGCGTAAGGCTCGAATATGCCTTGACATGGTTTTTACGTCAAAGCTTCCGAGAATAATCACAATGGACGCCGGAGACTCTTAATTACCTGCCATTCCGCTTCTACTCCGGATACAGTTCCCGTGCAAGGGCTGCTTCATCACTGCGGGGATACCTAAGCAGCAGAAGGTCGAATAGTCTGTCCCTCTCCCCGGGGGCTCCATGAAGATTGTATATGTCGGCTGCTCTGAAAACAGCTCCGGGTGCCCATTCCGAATCGGGGTACATGTAATATAGAGCAACAAGATCTTCAATCGCCCGGTGTGACTGTCCGGCCTCTTCCCAGCAGATTGCCATGTAGTAAAGAGCATCGTCCGCAAGTGAGGATGCCGGATATCTGTCATGGAGTTCCATAAAACCCTCAGCCGAGATCTCAAAACTCCCCTGCTGGAACTGCCTGTACGCCTCATTGTATAGAAGCTGCGCATCGGGTCCGGCAGAAGTATCCTGAACTGTGACGGCGGGACTGGTGCCAAGCCTCATCAGTGCGAGATCAAGTTCATCGGCAAGTGCGGAGAGGCGATCTACAAGATCCGCTGTTCTGGTTCCCGATTGAGCCTGAAGACCTCTTAAAAGCACCTCATTGTCTTCAACAGCCCCTGTGAGCGCGGCTATCTCATCCTGCATCTTCTGCTGATCGGCATTGATATCCTCTATCTCTGCAGGTGTATGTACCCAGAAACCTAAACAGCCTGTAGACAGCAGCAGAACCGATATCGACGCAATAACTAAACGCATCATGATCAGTTCCCTGGAAGAACGCGAAAGTGGGCCCTTCTGTTATGTCCCCATGCCTGCTCGGTATGGGCAGGGTCAAAAGGTCTCTCCTTGCCGTAGCTTACGTATTCCAGGCGGTCGGTATCAACTCCGTAGTTATCGAGGTAGTTATACACTGCAAGCGCTCTGTTCTCCCCCAGAGCAAGGTTATAGTCTATTGTACCTCTTTCGTCGCAGTGACCTTCCAGAAGAACCCTGAAACCGTCAGTCTCCATTATGTATGAAGCATCTTCCATAAGGATCCTCAGAGCATCTTCGGAAAGAACGTCACTGTCATAATCGAAAAAGATATCCTCCAGATGCTCCTGATGAATAAGAAGCATATCGGTGGACATTGACAGGGTATCCGTCTCCCAGACGCCGACAAGGGTATCGGGGAACTGGTCAATAACAACGACAGTGGTCGAGTCATGACCATCGGGTATAGTGTCATCAGGCCTGCATCCGGAAACGGATATCACAGCGGCGATCAGTATCGAAGAGGCCAGTATCGTCATAAGTTTAGTTTTCACGGTTCTCTCCCGCCTTTTCTAGAAGATGTTAACTTTGATCATCTGAATCCAAGAGGTGACCAGGTGGGGCAGTAGCTGCAACCTCTATCGGACAGTTTTCTTATTGTAAGACCATTGAGTTCTAAAACATATACGGCTCTCTCTCCATCTCTGTCGCTGCTGAAAGCAAGATGTCTTCCAGTAGGCCCCCATACAGGGTCTTCGTTAAGGGATCCCTGGAAAGTGACCTGGCGGATATCGGAGCCGTCCGCGTCCATGACGAATATATGGAAATCCCGTCCGGTCTGGGCGGTATACGCTATCATGCTGCCGTCAGGTGACCATGCGGGGCTGTCGCAATAACCATGAGAACTTGTAGCCCTGATGGCTGTGCCGCCGGAGCTGTCCATTATATAGAGTTGAGGGTAGCCTATCCTGTCACTTGTGAATACTATCTGCCTGCCGGTCGGAGAGAAACTTGCCGATGTCTCAATTGACCCTCTGAGCGTCAGACGGGTCGTTTCATCGGTGGCAGTATCGAGAAGGTAAATATCAATATTCCTATTCATTGAAAGTGTCAGGGCTATGGCCTCACCGCCTGGACTCCATGCTGGAGAAGAATTCAGACCCGGCAAACTGAGTATCTTCTCCGCCGAGGATTCTGAAAAGCTGTAGCACCAGAGGTCGGCATTACCCGACCGGAACGATGTAAATACTATTCTATCACCATCGGGAGACCAGGCCGGTGTGGTTATAACATCCTCATCGGACATCACTGTCCTGGTGCTCCTTGGATCCTGTGATTTCACACCAAGGGCGTATCCTGATGAAGTTCTTGTTACATAGGCTATCCAGGTGGAGGCGATGCCTTCCTCGCCTGTCAGGTCGTATACAAGGTCATCCGCAAAGGCATGAACCAGCGAATAGATATTTTCTCCCGAATAGTTTCTTGCAAGAAGGGGTTCTCCTCCGGATCTAACCTCCGCTCGAAGCTCAACTCCGCTGAGGGAGCGTGTCACTTCGATGGCTGCTTCTGCATACCCTTCATCAGAGGTTATCAGCAATCCCGAGAAGTCGATATCCTCAATAAGCTGATTCAATGCCATATCAACGAGATCTCTGTCTCCGGAAGCGCTTACTGAAACGGGAATACACTCCGCGCTCACTGGTGACATGGGGATAAAACTGTCCGCGGATGAGGCTGCAGCTACAAGCATCAGGAGAATTCCGATGTATGACATTTTCAATTTACTCCGGTCCTATGAATTCAATGTTTATCACCGCGGGATTGCTGCGTCCCGGCGGCATGGGAGGAATCTGCGCTATGCGCAAGGCGTTCTCTACAGCTCTGTCAAAGGCTGATGTGCCGCTCTTCCTGACTACTTCAACAGTAGTAGTACCGTCGGGGTCAACGGTCAGGATTATCCTGTAGGATCGCTCGGGTTCCACTGATGTCCTGTATTCCCTTCTTACGGCATTGAATACTCTGGATTCGTAGGTTCCCGGTCCCGGAGCGCCAGCCCCCGCTGCCCCCCCACCGCTGACGGAAGCAAAATCCTCGTCCAGAGCAGGATTCTCCTCCGTTGGAATCTCATGCGGAATTTCCTCGGGAATCTCTTCCTGGATTTCTTCAGGAATCTCTTCAGGAATCTCTTCCGGGATCTCCTCTGTAATCTCCTCCTGGATCTCTTCAGGAATCTCTTCCGGGATCTCCTCTGTAATCTCCTCCTGGATCTCTTCAGGAATCTCAGCTGGAGAGACTTCTTCAGCGGAAGCTGTAGTTATCATTGTTACCATTACAGCATCATCGCCTCCAGTGGGCGCAAGGGCACTGCTTGAGAAAGTGATCAGACCGATAACCAGAATAACAAGGTGCCCTGCACCGGCAAGAATGTAATCAAACCTGCGTGGTGAATATCTGTTTGAACCGTGATCTTCTGTATCAGTGAATTTCACTGTTGTTACCTGTGCTTTCCTGAATAAGCCCGATGTTCAGGTATCCTCCGCTGCCAAGTTTTGTAAGGGCATTGGCTACCACTTCATATCTGACATCACGGTCAGCCCGAACGAAAGCTTCAGATCTGCCCGATGCATAAGCAGCCTCCGCCAGGGAGGAAAGATCCTCCATAAGAACCGCTTCACCAGAAACGGACAGATTACCGTACGCGTCTATTTCGACCACAAGCGACTCGGAGGGATCGAGGTTGCTTAGAACTCTTCCCTCATTTGACGCGGGGGGAGAAATGTCTGCGCTCCTCTGCATAACAGGTGAGGTCAGCATGAATATCACCAGAAGGACAAGGGTAACATCCACCAGGTTGGTGATATTGATACTGGAGAACTGTTTGTACCTGGTTTTGATCATTCCAGGCTTCCCCTCCTGCATACATCAACCAGTTCTGAAAGAAATCTGTCCATGTCTCCCGCCAGAGAATTCAGCCTGCCCACAACGAAGTTATGGAAGATATTTGCAGGTATGGCTGCAAGAAGTCCCGCAACGGTGGTTGTAAGCGCAGCTGCGATACCCGCTCCAACCGCGCTGAGGTCGGCTACTCCAAGTTCCTTCATACCGATGAAACTTGAGAGTATTCCCCATACGGTCCCAAGCAGCCCCAGCAGGGGCGCAACACTTGTTACCGTAGCGAGCAGCCCGATATTACGTTCACGCTGAGCCAGGTCTTCCCCGGCCTCACGTTCGAGGGCGCTTGTCAGGCTGCCTACTTCCTCGGAGGAAAGTGGTTCAGCAACCCCCCTGTCAAGCCTTCTCTGAAGGAACCTGCCCGCCTCGGCGTACATTCTGGCAAGGGGTCCGACTTCGCTGCTTCTGCTCCAGAAATCCCCGCCCGGCGCCCTTCCGGTTGTTCTCAGAGCATTCATGAATGTTCTTGAAGAGGAGAGTATCGTCTTGAATTCCCGGATCTTTGCAATGGCCACAGCCCAGGATCCGACGGAGAGAACAGCAATAACTATAAGAATGAGCTTTGTTACAATATCGGCCCGGGCTACGATACCGAGTACCTGTCCAATCAAGGATTTTCCCCCTTTGCAAAAGCAATGGAATCGGTTTCTATCGTTTCAAACATCTTCTCGTTCCTGTCATAATCATATTCGTTAACAGTATATACATTCGAAGCAATGGTTCTGTTCCATATATGTATCCCCATCACCCATAAGGTGAAGGTTGTCTGGTTCAGTTGAATATACGATAACTTCCGAATAAGGGGGTTTCCTTCCTTCCCGCTCTGATCCCTGTTATACTTTCGGTCTGTCTGCAACAAACATGAAAGGAAAGCGGGAATGAGGAAAGTTCCAGGTACGGAATTCTACGGCGACAGCAGGATCGGAGGGAAAGCATCCGGCCTGGTGAGCATGATCGAAAGCCTGCTCGATCGCGGGAGTAATGCATCGTTTCCAATGCACGTTTCCGTACCGGAGTTTTCGGTTATAACTACTGAGTTCTTCCTGGATTTCGTTCAACGCAACGATCTCGTATCCTATGCTGAAGGTAATGATTCTGATGACAGAATTGCCATGGCTTTTATCAGGGGAGAGATGTCTCCGAGGCTGACAGGTGAACTCTGGAAGTTCGTTGGTAAAACCCGTGAACCGGTAGCGGTCAGATCTTCAAGCCTCCTGGAGGATGATCTAAAATCTCCACTGGCCGGTATATATCAGACAAAAATGATCCCGAACAATCAGCCGTCGGACGAGATACGCTTCAGAAAACTGATAGAAGCTGTTAAACTTGTCTGGGCCAGCACATACTTCAGTGATTCTAGGGAATTTCACAGAGGGATAGGCGGCTCCGCCTCCGAAGAGACGATGGCAGTAATCCTTCAGAAAGTAGTCGGAAGGAGATACGGCAACAGGTTCTACCCCTTGATATCCGGAGTGGCGCGCTCGTTCAACTACTATGCATTCGGGAAAGCGAATCCTTCCGATGGAGTAGTGAGTCTGGCCCTTGGCCTCGGAAAGAGCATTGTTGACGGAGGGCTCTGCTGGAGCTACAGTCCCGCCAATCCCAAGGCGCCCCCTCCATTCGGTTCAGCCGGCGATATTCTCAAAGGAACTCAGAGTACGTTCTGGGCGGTAAACATGGAAAAGATCACTGTTTACGATCCTGTTGCGGAAACCGAGTACATGATATCATCCCCTCTTGCAGACGCTGACTACGATGACACGCTTAAGCTGGTAGCATCAACATATCTGCCTGAATCTGACAGGTTCGTACACGGAACCGGCAGAGAAGGCCCCAAAGTGGTTAACTTCGCACCGGTTCTTGATGATCGTGTAATTCCCCTCAACGATGCTGTTCGCGCTGTTCTTGAACTATGCTCGGAAGAAGCGGATGGACCTGTGGAAATTGAATTCGCTGTCACGGGACCGGGACGATCGGAAGACGCATCGCTCGGACTGCTTCAGGTTAGGCCCATAGCCTCATTCAGAGAGGAGGTGGACATACCGGAAGCGGAAATCCGGGGAGCGAGAACTGTGGCCTTCTCCCGCCGGGCTCTTGGCAACGGCATTAAGGAAATAAAGTACGTTGTATACGTTAAGCCTGAATCTTTCAGCACATCAAAAACCAGGCAGATCGCAACGGAGATTGCGGGAATTAACAGGAAGCTCTCAAAAGAGAACCAAGGGTATCTGCTGATCGGTTATGGCCGCTGGGGAAGCTCCGATCCATGGCTCGGTATACCTGTAACCTGGGGACATATATCCGGCGCTGAAGCTATGATCGAGATCTCCGGACCGAGAATGCGGGTTGAACTCAGTCAGGGATCACATTTTTTCCACAATCTCTCCAGTTTCGGCGTGGGTTATCTTTCTGTGAACGAACCGCTTGACGGTCCGGTTAACCTGGACATTATCAGTGATGGAAGTGAAATTGTGCATGAGACAGAACATATCCGCTGTCTGAAAATAGAAGAGGGAGTAACAGTAAAAATTGATGGCAGAAAAGGATTGGGGGTAGTACTGAAATGACTGATAAGGGAAGTGACTCTCAAATACTGGTGAACTCCCTCCGGGAGAGAGCAAAGGAACTTAATTGTCTGTATATGGCTGATGAAATCCTGATGAGCGATGTCCCCCTCGAGAAGAAACTTCAGGCGGTCGCGGAATCTATGCCTCAGGGCTGGTACAGCCCTGCTCACTGCAGAGCCAGGATAATCTACAGGAACAATGAGTATACATCGACAGCATACCATGAGGGTGGACCTGAACTCTCGGAGAATCTGGTTATCAACGACAGCATCGTCGGGCAGATATCCGTTTCCTATCCCGCCCGGGCACCCGAACTGGAGAAGGGCAGTGCATTCCTTGAAGAAGAGAAAAAGCTGATAAAGACGCTGGCCCGAAGAATAAGCCATACAATTCTGCATGACAGCCTTTCCCAGATGTTCGAGGGGGAAGACACCGATAGTTCCGACGTACGAAACGGATCAGAATCCTGGAGAGCTATTCTGGATATGCTTCTCATTACGGACAGGAAGCTATACCAGACGCTATCCAGAAGACTTCTGAATTATATGAGCTTCATAGGGATAACCGATGCCACGGCTCTGCTGAACAGATTTGCTGGCCAGACCTCCACTCAGGATGCTGACCTTGACCATCTGGGTATCAACCAGCCGATCCCAAGACAGCAGTTCGATATCAGCTTCGAACTTGTTGAGGAAATCTTTTCTATCGCAGGAAGGGATTTAAGCGATGAGCAAATACTTAGCCTGCTTCAGAGGTGGATCGGGGAGAACAGGATAGAACATCTTATCAACGTACTGGATGACCATGCCAGCTCTCTTCCCGAAATATTGCAGGCCATGGATGACCACAAGGGAATTGTAACTGAGGAAGCGACCCTTTCGAAACCGGTTCTGAATGCTCTGAAGGTATCCCTGATAAGAAGGCTGGTAAGCAGAAGGCTTGACTATATAAGCCGTCTTAAAGAATTGATCTCAATCAAGGATTTCTATCAGCTGACGAATTCCCTGATCATTCCCGCCAGAAGTCACGGACAGCTTGGAGGGAAGGGCGCGGGACTGTTCATGGCTGAAAAGATAATCAAGAATGCAGGCAGTGATGATCCGCTGCTCGCCGAAATCAGAACCCCTGAAACATGGTATGTCTGCAGCGACGGAATACTCGATTTCGTTCATCACAACCGCCTTGAAGAGCTCCTTGAATACAGATACAGATATCTGGGTGAAATCAGGCTGGAGTACCCGAATCTGATCCAGCTCTTCAAGAATTGCGCTTTCAGCCCCGAGATGACACAGGGACTCTCCATGACACTTGATTCGATCGGTGATTACCCTCTGATCGTGCGAAGTTCAAGCCTCCTTGAAGATAGTATAGAAGCAGCCTTCAGCGGAAAATACAAAAGTCTGTTCATCGCGAATAAGGGTACAAAAAAAGAACGGTTGGAAGCCCTCATGGACGCAATTGCCGAAGTGTATGCCTCCATGTTCGGCCCCGATGCTATCGAGTACAGGAACGAGCGGAATCTGCTGGATTTCCAGGAGGAGATGGGTATTCTGATCCAGCAGGTGATCGGCACAAAGGTCGGGAAGTACTATTTCCCCGCTTACGGCGGGGTAGCTTTCAGCAGGAACGAATTCCGGTGGTCCGCAAGGATCAGGACAAAAGATGGATTGATAAGACTTGTGCCGGGTCTCGGGACACGTGCTGTAGACCGCCTGGGTGATGATTTCCCGGTGCTGGCGGCTCCGGGACAGCCCGGACTCAGGGTAAACACAAGCGTGGACGAAACAGTAAGATATGCCCCTAAATTCATGGATGTGATCAACCTGGAAGAGGAGCGGATTGAAACGGTAAAGGTGGAGGATATCATCCGGGAATACGGGTCGCAATATCCTCAGGTCACAAGAATATTCTCTGCCCACAAAGATGGAATGATCAGACAGGTCAACAGGCTAACGGATTTCGAGAATGATTTTGTGATTCCAACCTTTGAAGGACTGCTTAGCCCGAAAACAGGTTTTCTTAAAACGATGAGACACCTCCTTGCTCTTCTGGAAAAGGAATGCGGTTTCCCTGTGGATATAGAGTTCGCCGCCGATGGTGAAAACCTGTATCTGCTTCAATGCAGGGCTCAGAGCTCCTGGGAACAGACTGAAGCTGTTCACCTTACCGAACGGCCGGAACCGGATGATATTCTCTTTACAGCTGATAAGTATATCTCGGACGGATTCATCCGCGAGATTGCGCATATAGTTTATGTGGATCCCATGGAGTATGACAGCCTGAAGGAAATGAAGGATCTGGTAGCTGTCGGAAAAACCGTAGGCAGATTGAACAGTATCCTTTCGAAGAAGAGCTTCGTCCTTATGGGACCGGGAAGATGGGGCAGCCGAGGTGATATAAAGCTTGGCGTACAGGTAACCTACTCCGATATCAATAATACTGCAGCCCTCATAGAAATGGCATTCCGGAAGGGAAGCTACGTACCGGATCTCTCCTTTGGAACACATTTCTTCCAGGATCTTGTGGAAGCCGGTATACGCTATCTGCCTCTTTATCCTGATGAAGGCAATGTTATCTTCAAAAGAGAGTTCTTTGAAGAGAGTGAGAATGCTCTGTGCCAACTCCTTCCGGACTGCACCGACCTGAACCATGTAGTGAAGGTTATAGATGTGAAAGCAAGTACGGGAGGGAGGATTCTGAGAATCGCGATGAGTGGGGACGAAGGCGAGGCCATTGCATATCTTGTGTCAGAGGATGATTCCAGTCAGGAAGAGTCCGGTCTGCTTCCGCATACCCGCTTGACCTCTGTTTCCAACCCTGATGAACACTGGTTGTGGAGACAGCGAATGGCTGAAAACCTGGCTTCGGAGATCGATCCGGATAAATACGGTGTCAAGGGCATCTACCTCTTCGGAAGCACCAAGAACGCAACCGCAGGTCCATGCAGTGACATAGACCTTCTGATCCATACGAACAGCGACGATAGAAGCCGTGAACTGCTGGCATCATATCTCCACGGTTGGGATGTCTGTCTATGTGAGATAAACTACATCAGGACCGGTTTCAAAACGGAACACCTTCTTGATGTACACATCATTACGGACAGCGATATAAAGAAGAAACAGTCCTATGCTATCAAGATAGGTTCAGTAGCTGATCCCGCCCGCCCGCTTGCAATGAAGGAAAAAAAGGATTAGAGCAGCTCCCTTGTTGCCGACTCGGGATCATCCGGATCGAATCTGATAAGAGCAAGCTCGGGGCCGTCGTGAGCCGCACTGAACATGAATGTCCCTCCTTCTCTGTCCATCCAGCTACCGGTGATCCTGGAGGATTCATGAATATGCCCGTGAAGGGTGATAAGAGGCTGTTTTCTCTTAATGAACCTTTGAATGGCAATACTCCCCACATGGACATCCAGAGGAGCATGGTCGATCATCCTGCCGTCCAGTGCAGCCCGATCCAGATTCGTCCTGTAAGGCGGGGAATGGAACAGCATTATTGACCGTGAAAGATCATCTCCATCCGTAAGAACCTCAAGGTCATCACTGATGGTGGAATAGCGCATTTCATAATCCGATACCGGCACCGTGTGGATTCCATCCTCCGGAGGAACACACCCGGGATCAACGTATCTGGACACATCATATTTCTCCCAGTCCTTCAGCCTGAACGGTGATGGAGGTACAAAGGAGTAACCGTAGATCTGAAACGAGCCCAGGCTGAGCTTCCTGTTATGGACGTAATGCCACAGTCCGCGTTCCTCTGCGTCAATAATCGCAGTCTCTTCGCAACGTCCATCATCATTTCCAAGTATCAGGAAGATCTCCGGATAGGCTGTTCCCTGATCCTCCCTGATTCGTGTAAGTTCACCCGCGAGGTAATCGGTAACAAAATTATTATGAGGAAAATTCGCTGAAAAGATCTGAACAGCTCCGGGAAGCAGATCACCTCCTAGAAAGACCGCATCGGGTTCCTCATCCCTTATCACCCGGAACAGTTTCCCGTAACGGCGGGTTCTTCCATGCAAATCCGAGCAGAATAAACAATTTGCCATATTAACCGATAAATAAAAAAAAGGCGCCTGATGTAAACAGGCGCCCTTCTTCATATCAGAACGGAATCTATATCCAGCCTCTGGCCCTGCAGGCCTCAACCACCTTGCTGACGCTTATTATGTAGGCAGCGTCACGCATATAGAGATTGTTCTTGGAGGCAAGTTCACTGACGGCAACAAATGCCTCAGTCATCTTCTGATCAAGTTTGCCCAGTACTTCATCCTTTGTCCAGTAGTAATTCATGTTGTTCTGGACCTGCTCGAAGTATGAGCAGGTTACCCCGCCGGCATTGGCAAGGAAATCGGGTATATCGAAGATACCTTTCTCCTCGATGATCTTGTCCGCCTCGGGAGTGGTAGGACCATTGGCTCCTTCACCGATAATTTTCACCCTGCTGCTTATCCTGTTGGCAGTCTCCCCATTGATCTGGTTCTCAAGGGCACACGGCAAAAGAATATCCACGTCCTGTTCTATCCACTCATCCCCATCGAGGATGTCGTATCCGAGATCAACTGCCTTCTGCTTGTCTATACCGCCGAACTTGTCAGTTATGGAGAGAAGTTCGTCAAGATCTATTCCATCTTTCCTGCGGAAGGCATACGCCTTCTGGTCAGCCTGGTCCCAGGAGGATACACAGATCACAGTTCCCCCAAGCTGGTTGTAAAGCTTGATGGCGTACTGTGAAACGTTACCGAATCCCTGAAAACTTGCCGTTGTGTCCCCAGGCCTGATATTCATCTGCTTGAGAGCTTCCCTTACTGTAAAGATCAGACCAAAACCAGTAGCCTCTGTTCTGCCGAGACTACCGCCCATGCCTACCGGCTTTCCTGTGATCACACCGGGATATTGAGCACCCGTAATAGCTTCGTATTCGTCCATCATCCAGAGCATATGCTGGGGACTTGTCATTACATCGGGAGCCGGAATGTCCTGAAGGGGTCCGATGTTTCGGGCAAGCTGTCGGACCCAGCCTCTGCAGATCAGCTCCTGCTCACGCATGGAAAGGTTATGAGGATCACAGATAACTCCTCCCTTTCCGCCGCCGAGAGGAATGTCCACAACCGAACATTTCCAGGTCATCCACATGGATAATGCCCTGACAGTATCAATAGTCTCCTGGGGGTGAAATCTTATTCCACCCTTACATGGTCCTCTGGCATCGTTATGCTGGCACCGGAACCCCCTGAACACCTTAACTGAGCCGTCATCCATACGAACAGGAATATTGAAATGATACTCCCGCATGGGATTTCTCAGTAACCCCCTTGCACCATCATCAAGATCCAGGTAGTCAGCTACTTTATCGAACTGCTCCTGCGCCATCCTGAATGGATTGAAGTTACCACCAGACATCAGAGACTCCTCTCTAAATGAAAGATAATCTCCTCATTCGCTCAGCTTACAGTGCGAATGCGAGGAGACCTTTTTGCCCATTTCGGGGCAGTTAAGAACCCAGGTTCAGCAACACCATAATCTAAATAAAGAAAATGAAAATGAGAACCCTCAGAAGACCGTTCTTCTGTACCTGTTCTCCCCCCGTGTAAATGACATACTGATACTGCGAAGGTCAATCAATAACCTCTTTCAGCTTTGCAGTAAGCTCCGAAAGCCTGTACGGTTTCTGTATAAAGCCTGCAAGCCCTTTACCTGTGAATCGCCGGGTAACATCCTGCCTGTTATAACCGCTGGAGATTATTACGCATACATCGCTCTGTATCCTCCGCATTTCGCGGAAAGTTTCTTCACCATCCATATGCGGCATCGTGAGATCAAGGATTACGCAGTCTATTTCTTCATGTCTCTCCCTGAAAATGCCAAGCGCCTCCCTTCCGTCTGAGGAAGTAATCACGGTATAACCCGTTTTCTCAAGCATGGTCTGCCCGATGTCGCGAATGGATGATTCGTCGTCTACCAGAAGCAATGTACCTTTCTGGATAACATCATGCTCGCTTTCATCTGATACTGCTGTCTGCTCCGGTTCACCTTCAACTGAGGGAATGAGTATTTTGAATGAAGTACCCTTCCCGAGTTCCGAGTATACTTTTACTGTTCCCCTGTGCCCGCGGATGATTCCGAGAACCGCTGAAAGCCCAAGCCCCCTTCCGGTAGACTTGGTGGTGAAGAAGGGGTCGAAGAGCTTTGAAAGGGTTTCTTCGTCCATCCCGTTACCCGTATCGGACACTTCCAGGTAAACATATTTTCCATCTGGAAGCTGATCGTTCATGAAAGCTGCGGAAAGATATTCACTGTCACATTCCATATGGTTGGTCGTTATTGAAATTACGCCACTTGTCTTATCCATCGCGTCGGATGCGTTTGTTACCAGGTTCATAATGATCTGTCTTATCTGAGACGGGTCAGCTTCAATGGTTGGAAGTCCGTCGTACAGATCATACTTGATAACAGCGTTCTTCGATATCGAAATATCGAGCAGGTGTGTCATCTCCCGTATAATTTCGTTAAGATCAAGCTTGATGATCTGGAATGTCCCTTTTCCTGAATATGCCAGCATCTGCTTGGTCAGATCAGCTGCATTCCGTGTAGCCTTTTCGATCTCATGAAGTGAGGGTACCACCGGGCTGCCCGCGGAAGTGTCAAGAAGTGCCAGATCGGCATAACCGAGTATGGCCATCAGTATATTGTTGAAATCGTGTGCTATACCACCTGCAAGAACACCAAGACTTTCAAGCTTCTGGGTATGCTGAATCTGCGCTTCAAGTTTCACCCTTGCCTTCTCAGCGTTAAGTTGATCGGTTACGTCAAGACCGACACCCCCCAGCATGTCGTTTTCACTCTCTCCCTTGGAGATCCTGAATTTGTGTATCTGAAAAATACGTTCTTTCCCGCCCGAATCAACAACTTTCTGAACATCAATGATGTAGTTCTTATCGAAAGCATCCCGGTCATGCCGGATCAGCGAGTGTGCTTCTTCCATGGGGAAGCATTCCGAGGTTAGTTTGCCAATCCAGCTTTCATCGGCATTGAATGCTTTTCTCATGAATTGATTTATATAGATGTATCTGCTATCCGAATCCTTCAGGAATACTGCGCCAGGCAGCTGGTCCATGAAAGATCGGAAACGCTTCTCACTTTCGATCAGTTCCTTTTCCGACTGTTTCCACCTGGAGATATCCCGAACGTAAACCACAACCCGTTTTCCCGCGGGAGTATCTATCACACGGGCTCTGGATTCTACTGGAACAGTAGTACCATCCTTACGGAGGTTCTCACCCTCAATAAAGGATTCACCATCGGACATAAGCTTATCAACAATCTCCGGCAGCAGATACCGTTTGTTTTTCGGCAGAAGGTCGGTGACAGATTTCCCTATAAGCTCATCTTTCCGGTAACCCAGCATTTCACAGGCTGCTTCATTGCAGTCCAGAATCTCTCCTTCAATGGATTCCAGATATATGGCATCCATAGATGCCTCAACAAATGTTCTGTAGCGTTCTTCGCTATCTCTGAGAGCCTGTTCGGCAAGTATCCTCTCGTTTTTATCCATATCCATCCAGCCTTCTCTCTTCAGTTCTTCTTCCTGAAGGTCTTTATGCAGAACAGGTTATAATCGTCATGATTCTATCAGGTCTGTAAGTGCCGCAGCAAGTTTCTTCAAACGGAAAGGTTTCTGAAGGAATCCCTTCACGCCCATATCAAGCAGTTCCTGAACCCTTCCATCTCTACTGAATCCGGTAATGAGGATGACTTTAACATCCGGATCGATATCACGGAGCATTTTAAAGCACTCCTTCCCGTCCATTTCCGGCATGGATAGATCCAGCACTACCGCATCGAATCCATCAGGGTCTGAAGAGAACACTTCAACAGCTCTTACTCCGTTGGGAACAGGTATCACAGTGTACCCGACCTCCGAGAGAAGTTCGGTCACTGTTTCCACAACAGTTGATTCATCATCCACAACAAGAACTGTATGACCCAGCCCGTCTGATGCTCTCTCTGGCAGCCATGGCTCTTCATCCTCATCTTTTTCATCAGTATTATCTAGGGGCAGGTAAACTGAAAATACTGCCCCTTTGCCGGGTTGACTGTCAACATCAACCCATCCGTCATGATTCGCGATGATTCCGTATACCGTTGCCAGCCCCATGCCAGTTCCCTCTTCATTTTTTGTAGTGAAAAACGGTTCGAATATTTTCTCGTGGTTCTCAACTGGAATACCAGTCCCGGTGTCAGCCGTTTCCAGTACTGCGAGTTCCACCGGGCTGCCTTCCTGCTGCCCGCCGATTATTTCCGCGGGTATGATTTCCCGTTTGAGTGAAAACTTCAACTCTCCACCCTCCGGCATGGCATCCCTGGCATTTACGGCGAGATTCAGGATAACCTGCTCTATCTGGGATGAATCTCCTTTTATATATATCCCTTCTTCAAGATTGAGTACGACCTTTATTCGCTGATCAAGAGTCCTTTTCAGCAGATCGTTCACGTTCCTTACACACTGGCCTATATCTATCCGGTTTATCTGGTGCTTACCCATTCGAGCGTATCCAAGAAGCTGCCTTGTAAGCTCGGATCCCCGATGAACAGCTGCGATGATAACATCTGCAGACTTCGCTACATCACCATCTTCTGAGTGGTGCTTCTTCAGAAGTTCGGCATAACCGAGTATGCCGACAAGGAGATTGTTAAAATCGTGCGCTATTCCTCCAGCCAGCTGGCCGATGGCCTCCATTTTCTGCTGCTGGAAAAGTCTCCGCTCCATTTCTGCCTGCACCGTAACATCCCTGGCGATGATTATAAAATTCGTAATAGCTCCATCCCTGTCAGTGACGGATGAAACAGTTAAATCAAGCCTAAGAAAACGGTTCTTAGCACCCCTGGCATTACAAACACCACTCCAGGTACCGTTGTGGAAAACCTTCTTCCTTATCTCACTTATGCCTGGTTCTATACCCTGGAAGGGAATCTTTGATATCTTGCTGTCCAGGAATTCCTTGCCGAAACCTGATATCTTTACAGCCGCCCTGTTGGCGTAAAGCACTTTTTCCCTTTTATCGAGAATTACGATAATCTCCTGAGCCTGATTCACAGTTCTTATAAGAACATTCTTAAGATGGGCGATGTCTTCCCGTTTCTTCTCTTCTTTCGAAGTGATCCATACTCTGACTTTTAGCGTGCTGTAAAGCAGCGCCAGCAGTATTATGGCCAGCATACCCCAGAGCCATCTATTGCTCAATCCGGCAATGTTCCTCATTACGGCAGACTCAGGAACAGAGAGGATAAGCATCCATGATACATCCTGGAAATCGAAGGGAACGATCGTTGAAAGCATATTCTCCGATTGATCCTCATTCTCCACAAAGGTGCTGAAATCTGTCAGGATGTAACCTGTAATGCCGGTGAATGCCGCATCTGCCACCTTCAATTCACCGCTGCCGACCGGGAAGACATCTGAATAGTGCCTTCCCTCATGCTCTACATGCGGTGAGAACAGTATCAGGCCGTCACTGCCGAGAACCAGCGGGATCGTGGAGCTCTCCGGCAGAAGCTGGGTAAAAAGTTGTCGAAACATTTCGCGGAAGGGCACAAGAAAAGCGAGAGAACCCCGAAAAGAGTGCTCTTTATCGAAACAGGGAACATGATACGCAATTGCCCAGTAACCCTGGACCGTCATGAAGGCATCGCTGAGTACTGCGCAATGAAGCTCCATTAATTGCTGTATATGACTCTGATAGGATATGTCAGCACCCGTAGTTCCTTCGTAAAACGGTACTGTTACGCGTATGATTCCATTTTCATCCATCCGGGTGACCCCGGATATGTAACTGCTGTGGGCAGCAAGAATTCTTTCCATGCAGAACAGCGTTTCATCGGATATGTACACAATCTCCCCTGAACTGCTCCACAGTTCAAGAACATTCCTGATAAGTTCGAATTTGAAATGGACATCGTTGACTATCTGGCTGGCATATATCATCTGCTGTGTGGAGTAGCTTTCAAGGGCTGATCTTCTTGTTCTCTTGTAACCATCGTACAGATAGAGGACTGCGGTGATAAGGAGGATGGCTAGTATCAGCTGCTTCCATACCTGAAAACGCAATGATCCGATTGAAATACCTGACTTTTTCATTTTCATTGAATAATAAATATGGATAAAACAGCGGCATGAAACAACCTGTGGAAGAAATGTGTTAAGAAATCTCTCGTAACTGAAAAGGGACGGAGGTAATTGAATTTTCCAATTACCTCCGTCCCTAATGGTACCCCGTAATAGACGCATTTGGAACTTATCCAGAGGATGAAACTCGCGCGTTCTCAGGGAAGTCGACTGGAACTCTTTAAATCGGTTTGATGCGTTTTATCACATGCTGAAAGAAATCCTTCGACCAGACATCCAGCTCTCTTGGATCACTAATGAAACGAGATATGTCCTCTTGAGCCAGATTAATGTTCAACTCATCAATTGCTTCTAAAAGAAGATCTCGGAGTTTCGATATTGTCAGCTTATCCCCTTCAGAGTAGTCACCTGATTGCTTCATTCTGATCTCGAGATGGCTGAGGTTGACCTCTGGATGATGACCAGCATACCAGACCATATCATACCAGTCACGGCCTTTCACTCGTATGCGCCACTTCCTGCAGAGAACCGCATGCAGCTTACCTGCGAACAGATCGGGAAGGTTATATGCGCGAACCGGGAAGGGGATTGGTTGAAGAATGTACTGCGTACCAGTCTCGAATCCTCCTGGAGGGTCGATATCCACTTCCAGTTTGATTTTCAGTAACTTCCCGGAGTGAAAACCACTTAGTAATTCCTTACCTGCGTCTATAGCTATTAACTGCTTGTAGGTATTGGTCTTCAGGAAGGCGGACTCTATCTTTCCCGCTCTTGAGCTCTTTGAACTCTCAAACTCTACTTCGAATCCGAAGCTATCGATCTCCTTGCGAAGAGCTTCTCCATAAGCTTCCATCGAAAAGGATTGGCAAGAGCTGAGCAGAGAAAAATCCAAATCCTCAGAGAATCGATCGAGCCCATGCAGCATCCTCAGAGCAGTACCGCCATAGAATGCTGCATGCTCAAAGAATTTGCTTCGCCAGAGTCCCAATAAAGCCAATCGCTGGAATATGTCCCGAAGGGCATTATTGTAATCAGCAAAAGTTGTACATCTGTAACCGTCCATCATGGATCGTATCGCTTCATGCATTATTAGCACCCCAGATTCTCTTCAGATAGATCATGAGATTACGTATCTTGGCTGAGTCATATACTTTGCAGATTTCTCGCATGAGATTGCTGTCCAGCTCTCCGAGTCTGTCCATCTCAATTCGCAAATCATCAATAAGATACTCCTGGAATTCTGATATCCGAGTGCCATCAAATCTGCTATCCGTCCAAACCTTATCGATCAGAGCTTTTTCCGGAGTAGCAATCAGGAAAGCCGTTTCCTCGGTTGAATCCAGTATTTGCCCTACTGCATAGCGATCTTTACTGAGCATTCTATAGGAGAACTCACCCAGAGGAGTATCGAATCCTCTGGATCGCTTGCTGGTTACAGAAGTTACTGTGTGGACTTGTTCGGGAATCAGACCATGGTAGTGCATTGCATATTCAAGACTGACATATGATGGTCCGTAAATCAGATTAGCAACGTACTCTCGGCTGACAGGTCTTCGTCGAAGGGCATCTCCAAAGCAATAAAGCCCCTTCTTGATACGTATTATGATCCCGCCTGCAAGCAGTCTGGTAACGACATCTCTTGGCTTACGATAGATGCTAAGAACATCCATGAGAACCTGGAAATCAAAAACTTCACCTGTTACCTTGCTTCGAAGCGCTGTGATGAAATCGATCATTATCTCCTCTAATTACATACACCTATGTCCACTATTGTTGGACATACTATGCTCTAATTAGTGATTCTAGTCAAGATCGATGTTGGCATACTCAACTCTTAAACAGGACAGGTCAATTCTGACACTTTGAAAATAGGCCGCTGGAATCTGTTCCAGCGACCTTATCTTTGCATGGTACCCCGCAATAGACGCATTTGGAACTTTTCTGAAGGATGAGATAAACTTAAGATCACCATAATCGCAAGGATGTAACAAATGGGAAACAATGTGTCCGAGAGCATGAACTAAATTCTAAACTGATCGCTCAGGGCTATATCTGCTCACTTAGATTCCCTTGACATTCACTAAAATAGGGATGTATTCTCATAGTAGGTTATGAATGAATATCATTCTAATACACTGCGCAGTAAGGAATCCTGCCAGACAAGAATATCCTTTTCCGCGCTGGAAAGGACACAATTATGGCACCTCCCCCGTTTTCGAATAATAATCTTAATATTCTCGTTGATCTTCGTCTCCACAGCACTTGCAGACACTCCCTCGGATAATGACATACCTACACTTGCCATGAGGATAGTTGGTTCATATGCCTCTTTTGAATACACAACAATAGAACTTCTCTGCGAATTGTCATGGCTTAATTTCGATGCCGTGAACTTCGACGGTACTGCCTCACATACTACTAATCAAAACCTTATGTCTCTCTGCGACAGTGCGGGAATGTACTACTCCATCTGTCCGGGCGAAGTTATGCAGTACCTCAAGCATTGGGGAGACCCGGAGTTCAGGTACTGGTTTCGGAACAGTGATTCACTTCTCACCTCGGATTACTGTTTTGCCAGGAGTAATGCTGATTTTGATTCTATAGAACAGTATACAACAGCGGAATCACTGTATTATGATGATCCCGATTATTCCATTGGAGTAACAATTGGAGAACTGGCTGAGAGTGCAGATGAGCATGACCTTCTATGGTTCTACGAGGTTTACGACGAAGCAAACTCTCAGCAGCGGCGACATTCGGTGGAAGATACGCTTCTCTGGGATGACTACATTCCCAATGTATACACTCAGCACAGGCTCGAAAATCAAGATCCCCCTCCTCTCTCTTTAGAAGAAGTCGAAGCAAGCGGAATCTTTTCCATTCAGAAGTACTATGCCGAGAATGATACACTGAATCCGGTCACCTTCACCATGAACTTCGCTCTCCTGCACACAATAGATCAGGAGGACTACACCGGGCTTGGAGGTGATATTGTTTATGGAACGATGACGGATCAGGCCATTT
>QNDS01000009.1 GCA_003644925.1 Candidatus Fermentibacterota bacterium | reverse complement strand
AGACATCGAAGATGACTCAATCCCTATCAACAATCCTGTGAAAGCAGGACTATTAGCCCGGAGATATAACAAGGAGAATCCAGGTTCAAAGGAGTACGGGAAAGAGAACATAAGAAAACACAGAGAGGCAGCAAGGAACAACCGGGCCATTAGCAACCACCTGAGGAAACGTTAAATCGAGAGAAGTCTTTAGGAACTTTGTTCAGTTTTAGCCCGCGAGCTAAATTAGTAGTATAGTATAGTATATAAGGTAGTTACACTCTAGACTACTATCATGGTCTTACGTCATGGTCGTAATTTAGGTTCAAAGTCGTCTTAAATCATATGGGAATCGCGCCATGGTACTATTAAACTAAAGGAGGATTCATTATGAAAATGGGACCTAGTACAATAAGAGATAAATTTATAACAGCTTTCACCGCTAAGGATGCTGCTGTTTCTTTCCCCACTGCAGAGGAGAGTCAGAGCCCTATGATTACTAAGATAGCGGCAACTATGAGAACAGAAAAGCATGGCGTGATAGGCGCAAAGCCTCAAGCAGGTTTCCCCCTAACCTTTGATATAATATATCAAACTTAAGAAAAGCACAAGATAACTAGTACTTAGTACCTCACGGAATTTATTTTCTGTGGGGTATTTTTGTTTATGCCCACGATATGATGGGCATTTAACTGACCTTATATAGGTAGGGACATTGGTTACTACAAAATGATAATAAACAATGGTGGGAAATGACGAACATACAAAACTTTTGTTGCACATGGATGGTAGTCAAGGAGGTACCACTTGGACCGAGCACCCTGATTTGTTTGATAACATAACATTTTTGATTTAAAAGGGGAGACTATGCGTTGGTTAGATAAAGAATTAAGGATACTAAAGGAAAACTACGCTACATCTACAATAGGTGAATTAAGGGCCTTGCTACTATACAGAACAGTAGACATGATCAATACTAAGATTAAACGTCTACGTGCTGTAGGTGAGCTGGGGAATAAGACAAAGGAAACAAAACGCCGTGCTTATGATCAGCGAGGCACTAACTTTATATTCACGATTGATCAAACAAGTAAAGGAGACTGATCATGCTTTACATATTAAAGTTGGGCAGTGACCACAGAATGGTGATTGACATTATACGATGGAACAAAAAGGATGTCGTGATCAGAGAATTGAAAACAGATGATAAACACGTGATCACGTGGAAAACATTTATGACATTCTACGAAGAATTACGTTACGAGTGTAATCTCGATGATCACGACGATCACGGCTCACGTCTCGAACACGTGCTAAAAAAGATTAGATAATCATACAACAAAGGATATTCAAGTGACAAAAACAGTTTTATTAATGTTGTCAGGTGGGTTAGATAGTTCATTTATTTTGTACCACCTACTAACAAACACGGATTACGATATAGTAACACACCATATTTCACACAGGTATGATTCAGAGCCGCGTTGGGTACAAGAGGACGTCGCTACCGAGGCAGTCGTGGCTTATTGTAGAGAACACTGTAGAGCTTTTAGACACACAGAATCTGTGTTCGATTTCAGAGGTTTTCCAAAACATGTGGGTTGGGATAGTGACATGCAAGTGATGGTGGCATCTAAAGTAGCGCCTAACTTGCGGGGAAAAGTGACAGTAGCACTGGGATGGACGGCGGATAGTATGGAAAAACCCGTTGTGCAAGATCGTATGAAACGTAATTGTACCAACAACATGTGGGAAGTTTGTAGAAATTCTATCGACAACACAAATAAACGTTCGCGTCTGAATCCTAAACTTTGGATGCCTTTAGTAGACATGCGATACTATAAAACAGATATATTACGAGAATGTCCAAAGGAATTAGTAGACCTAACATGGTCTTGTAGAAGACCTATAAGAGGAGAACCATGTGGTAGATGTTTCTCGTGTAAAGAAAGAGTAGCGGCTGCAAATATCGTGCATTTTAAACAGGGGGTTAAAGATGACTTATAAAATATCAGGAACAAAATCAGAAACCGGAAGGGTGATAATTTTTAAAGAATCCGATTGGTCGATTGAAAGTAACACGGTGATTTCAGGAGCCGGTAACTACGCTTTGACCACACTTAGTAGTGGGGTTAAGTGTGTGATAGTCAGAACTAATGAAGGAGAAGTAATGGGTTACGGCTTCGTGGACGCCTTAAAGTGTATAATAGAAGATGATGAGTGGTGGGATGGTTACTACGACAACAACTTTTGGAACCCCGACGACCCTGACTACGGAGAATGGGATGCTGTGAATGAAAAATGGATTCCGGCGGCCGCCTACCCAGAAGAGGTTGATTTAAACCCAAAATCTGGTACCACTTGGGTTGAGGGCTTTGAGCCTTCAAAGATGAGGTTTACTATAGAAAATGATCCAGAAGATTTACAAATAGGACTTAAATATACAAATGGAAATAATACTTTTTATGCTGGGCTTCTTGTAGACCAACAAGAGATTTTACTTGGATCGTACTGGCAATACGATGTGGGGGACATTGCTTATTTCTACTTGTATTCAGATGGTGCTGCTGAGGGATGGGCAATTACAGGTATAGAATTTTATCAAGACACTGTTACGGACTTCAGAGCCGGGGCATCTGCCAATCTTCGTGGTGTTAGTGCTGAAATACTTTTCTTAGTAGAAGACGATACCGTTAAAACAGGACAAGAATTTACTTTAACCTATCCTCCTGGAGATAACGATTTCTACAACTTAAGATGGTTCTTACCAACGGCGGCACTTTCTAGTAGAAAAATGCACGTAACCAATATAGAATTCTATAATGGTGGCACTTGGGAAGCCAAATTTGACAATACTCATTGGGAAGACGCGGGTGGCTATGTAACGTGGAATAACAACCGATGGGAAATGGACACAGCTGACGATTCTGGTAGATTAAATACAGCATCCGGCGCCACATGGCAAGAAGATTATCGTCCAACTAAAATTAGATTGTCTTATGTGTTTGAATATTCTAGTGGTGGCAGATAATACGTAAGAAGAGCTTATGTGGGTAAAAACGTGAGCAGAAAAGAAAAATTGTTTGATAACAAGTTTCTTAAATAGGAGAATAATAAATGACTTATAAAATATCAGGAACTAAAAGTGAAACTACAAGAGTATTTGTATTAGATGAATCAGATTGGTCTATAGAATATAATTCTGTTATATCTGGTTCAGGGGATTATGCTATAACCACTTTAAGTAGTGGTATAAAAACAGTGTTTGGTAGAACGTCTGAGGGGGAAGTGATAGGCTATGGTCGTGTAGACGCAATGGAGATCCTGATGAGTTCTTATACATTCTTGCTGTACGACGATGGTGACGCTACCAACTTCGGGGTGGTTTTGGAGGCGGGTGGGTCACAGTCAGATTTAGGAGCAAACTTTAGTTACGCCTACCGTTCAGCTATATTACCAGACAAAAGAGTAGTGGTAGTGGGTCGTAATACTTCTACTGAAGAAGTAGTGGTTAAATGTTTCTTAGCGGGAACTACGACTGAAGACTGGTCATACACCGTGGCAAACCATTTGTTATACACATACGCGGATGTTTGTGTTTTAACTAATGGTAACATTGTGGTACTGTGGGGAGATTACGACGACGAATATATATATTTTGTTATTTTAGATTCCGATGGGGGGTTAGTACAAGGAGTGACTAACGCAGACACAGACGCTAACACAGCTTACGAAGATGAGGGGTTTGACGTTACGGCCTTAGCAGATGGTGGTTTTTTCTGTCATTGGATGGATGATGATGAAAGTACAATATATGGTAGCATATGGAATTCCAATGGTACTAACCGTCAAGCAACAACGTGGCTAGATGGATCGGATTATGATTTTAGTTCAGCAATTCAATTTGCAAGCGGGTCTATTGTAATTTTTGAGATGGATAATAAATATGCTCATTTTTATTCTCCTACTGATTTATCTGATGTTAGTACTTATAATGATTATTCTAGTGAATCTATGGTTGATTATGTTTATTCGGCTAAACTGTCTACAGATAAAATAGCCTTAGTATTTGAAGCAAGTGATGGTAACACTTATGGTAGTGTATTGAATGATACAGGAAGTAAATTAATAGAAGATAAATTAATTTTATCTAGTAGCAAGCCCGTTTCATTTATGGCGTTACCAGACGGTACATTTTTAATGCAGGTTGCGGGCGGGTCAGAGCATGGCCAAAATTATTACATATTAGATGCCGATTTAAATACAGTGTCAGGGCCAACCGCAGCATTTACTGGTATTACTGACGACACTTACTATTATTACCTTAAGGGCTGTGCTGGTTAAACAACAAGGGGGAAAATCATGTTAAAAAGGCTTTGGGCTTGGATAAAAAGTTTATTCGGAATTAAAGAACCGTTAGATTTACAATTCGAAGGCTCATTTGAAGTAGACAGCCTTCCTGAATCTGTTATACAAGAAGGGGGAACCAGTATGAAGAAAGCTCTTATAGCTGGAATTAATAATTACCCTGACGCACCATTACGTGGGTGTGTCAACGACTGTCTTCTGATGTATAAGGTTTTGTCAGAGAAGTTTGGATTTAACACTAAAAATATAGACCTACTTACTGATAGTGATTGTACAAAAGCCAATCTGTTGGTCAGCCTTAAGAAACTAGTCACGGGTGTAAAGGCCGGTGATACTGTGTTCTTTCATTACAGCGGGCATGGTTCACAAGTAATGTCTAATGACTGGACTAACTCGGATGAAGCGGATGGTAGGGACGAGATTCTATGCCCCGTTGATTTGGATTGGAATGACCCACTAAGAGACCATGAATTAGGTGCCTTCTTTAAACTTCTTCCGAAAGGGGTAAAGATTTTAGTAATATTAGACTGTTGCCACTCTGGAACAGGGCTAAGAAATTCTTTGAAAAAGTTAGGTGGTAAGGATAAGGATGATTTCAGAAATAGATTTCTTCCGCCCCCGCCAAGCAACATTCTAACTAACCCAAGAGTTGGTTTAGATGATAACCTTAACTTCGTAGTACCAGAAGGTAAAAGTGTTCAGACGCAGAAAAGGGGGTTTGCCGTGTCAGCACAGAAACAGGGCGATGCTATCCTTATTTCAGGATGCATGGAAAATCAAACAAGTGCCGATGCTTGGATAAATGGTAGATATCATGGGGCATTGTCTTATTACCTTGTAGAAGTATTAGCTTCACATAATTTTGATGTAGATTATAAGACTTTAATAAACGGCGTAAATCTAAAGCTCAAAAACAAACGTTTTACACAAGTTCCTCAACTAGAGGCGAAGGAAGAATTCTTTAATCATAAGTTTCTAACATAGGAGGCATAAAATGTCTGGACCTATTGACGTAAGTTGGCTGAACCAACTCGGCGAATTTTGTGTTACTTACGGTCCTTGGGCAGTAGCTATTTTTGAGGGGCTGTATATTTTAAAAAAAGAAAAAGATCACAAAAAGGTTTTGGCCGAACACCAAAAGGAACGAGAAGAGTGGGAAGCTTTAAGAACGATAGAGAGAACGGAAACAATTGATAGATACCAAGACTACCACAATGAAATAGTAGGTATAGCAAAGAATACCGGTGATAGTATAACTGGTATGGCTGCGCGTATGATGGTATCAAACAAAGAAGTCATGATGTTGAGAAAGGCTATGGAGCAATTCCTTTCCCTTATCGCAGAGGGTATAATTAGAGTCAAGGACGAGCTAGAAATACCGGATGATATTGAAGAGACCATTAGCGACTTCATGCCAGAAAATTATTTAAAGTTTAAGAAACCTAAAAATAAATGTTGACAAACAACAAAACGTGTCCTATACTATATATTAACAATAAACTAACTTTCATATAGTATAGGAGACACATGCAAGATTTATTACAACAAGCATTTTTATTTGCAAAAAAAGCCCACACTGGACAAGAGAGAAAATTTACTGGTAACCCCTACATAACACACCCTGAAGGGGTGGCCAAAATATTAACGAGGTACGTATCAGATGCTAAGATGATAGCTGCTGCGTATCTACACGATACAGTAGAGGACACAGATACAACGATAGATGAACTCGAAGTTTTATTTGGTACTACTGTAGCTGAACTAGTCGGGGAGTTAACTAGCTCGAAAGACTACAAAGCACAAGGATTAACCAAGAAGGAGTATATGGCGTCGGAGTTTAACGGAATGTCGCCGAAAGCCTTCACCATCAAATTGTGTGATAGGCTACACAACATTCTGGATACGATTAGAAAAGAAACTTCTCTTAGTTTTATTAAA
Source organism: Candidatus Fermentibacterota bacterium (assembly GCA_003644925.1). Lineage (GTDB taxonomy): Bacteria > Fermentibacterota > Fermentibacteria > Fermentibacterales > JCC-6 > Aegiribacteria. The sequence goes on along the minus strand of QNDS01000009.1, from coordinate 26,126 downwards.
TGGTACTGGAAAGAAACCACTTATGTTTTTAGGAACTTGGAAAGACCACATGAAGCAGATGATATTCAACTGCATCTTATGGCTACAATAGAAATCATTCTAGATCATATCAAACACGCTTACGACACCAAAAATAAATGGTAATGCAAGCTTTACTCACCAGAACTCAATTCAGAGAATCCGTTTTCGAACGCGACCATAACACATGCGTCGGCTGTGAAGATATTGCGGCCGACGCACATCATATCATTGAACGACGACTATTCCATAACGGTGGATATTATTTAAATAACGGCGCAGCACTATGCCATAACTGCCACCTAGAGGCTGAGATGACTATGTTGTCGTGTGATGTTTTGCGTGCACGTGCACGCATTGAACACGTAATCCTGCCAGAAGGGTTTGACCGAAACACTAACTACGACAAATGGGGGAACATAATTCTTCTGACAGGACGTCGTGTAAAAGGGCCTTTGTTCGACGATAGGTCCGTTCAAAAGATACTACAGAGAGGGGGTATGCTTAGATTGTTCTTGTAAGGTGACTCTTAACTAATCATAAAAACTTTAAAAATTTAAGGAGATAGCAATGAGCAACTCTGTAATAATCGACACCAATCTATTTCTTGACGATTCAAACATCATTTTTAAACTATCTAAGCTTTACGAAAAGATAGTAATACCAGTCACCGTGTTGTTGGAGTTGGACAACCACAAATTCAAACCCGACACCTCATTTAGCGCGAGAGAAGCCATACGCGCCATCTTAGCTTTTAAACAACAATTTCCAGACAAAATAAAATTTACAGTTGATGACAACGAAATAACTAAGGCCGACCTTAGGATAATTCAAACGGCACTTGAGACTGGTGCTCAGATAGCCACCAAAGATATTTCCATGTCCATCATTGCTGAAGCTAAGGGGGCCGACTGTCAGCTTTACGATGTAGTACTGAACAACCTATTTAAACCATACGCCTTTATTGAGATGGACGACCTTTACGCATGTATGGGAGAAGACACATTTGCTTTTGCCAAAACATACGCTGAGGATGACTATGATAAAATAGTGGATTGTTTCTCTGAAATTAGTGGCCAGAAACTAATTAGAGACGCTTGGTTCTTTGTGTTTATTAATCATGGCGCTAAAGAACCGTCTATCTATGCTAACAATCCATTTAAACATACACTAAACTTGATTAACAACGAAAAGAAGTACAGGGTCATAGACACAGGTGGTGCCCTACTTAAGGCAAGGGACCATTTCCAAGTGTGTGCTATATACGCCCTTAGAGAGGCACCACACACTTTAATTACGGGTAGATGGGGTTCTGGTAAGACTCTGATTGGAACCGCATATACGCTCGCTGAGAGCCAAAAGAAAGCATTTATAACTAGACCCTCTACCGGTATCAGTGCCAAATACAATCTAGGATTTGAGCCCGGCGACAAATTCGACAAGATGGTAGAGTGGTGCGGCGGCTTTTTGTCAGCACTTTATTTCTTGTATGGCACCACCAGAGACCAGCAAGCTAGTGGTGTAGCCTATGACTATGTAAGAGACGAAATATTTAAACAAAAGTTTGAATTGCTGCCCATCAACAAGATCCAGGGTATGTCACTTTTGAACGACGACATAATGATTGTTGACGAGGTACAGCTAATAGATGTAAACTACATGAGCATGATTTTATCTAGACCCAGCGAAACTGGTAAGTTAATACTTTTAGGAGATCTTAAACAAACCTATAATGTAGTTAAGCCATCAGAATCAGGATTATTGAAGCTCTTGAGGGCGCTACCGCACAGGTCAATAGCTATGGTAGAGTTACAGAATTCATACCGCAGTGAGTTGTTAGAAGTAGCTGATTTACTCCAAGATAAAACTTTGTCTTAAGTAACAAGGGGCGCCCATTAGGCGCCCTATCAATCGTATAAGGAGGCCGAGATGCCTTGGGATAACGTAGAAGATACAAGCGACTTTACGCGTGATAAGGAAGCGGAGAAGGAGATGGCTGAGTGTCTAAAGAAATTAAATAAAGCAAGATGTGAGGAAAGGGAGCAAAGAGAATTATGGAGAAAAAGAAAGATGGAGCACTAGTTATAAATCTGTATGGCGGTCCGGGCGCAGGTAAATCTACCACGGCTGCTGGCGTTTTTAGTTTGTTAAAATTACATGCTGTAAGTACTGAATTAGTCACAGAATATGCTAAAGACTTGACTTGGGAAAACAGGATGAAAACCTTAGATAATCAGTATTATGTTTTTGGTAAACAACACCACAGGCTTTTTAGACTCGTAGACCAAGTAGACGTAATAATTACAGATTCACCTATATTACTGTCTCTGATTTATGGTGACACCCACGCCGAGTTCAAAGATGCTGTGGTGGCTTGCTTTAAAGAGTTTAATAATGTAAATTATATTATACGTAGGACTAAGGCCTACGTCAGTGCCGGTAGAAACCAAACATTTGAAGAGGCTAAAGAAGTAGACAATGTTACAAGACGTATCTTAGGTAGCAACGACCTACCTTACGCTGTTGTACCAGGTGAGTATGGGGGCATAAACCAGGTTGCCCAAGAACTTCTTGAGTATTTAGGCATTGAGTGCAAGTTTAAGTTTGCCCCCAAATAAATTCGTAGGACAAAGGGGCCATAAATGGAAATGTTAGATGAGGGGCTGCAGAAACTAATTGCCACTGTTGATCTGGAAGGAACCACCTGTGGACTCAAGCATAGTGCTGAAGATCCTAGTGAAGACCACCCTGCCGTAGATTATCTATGTCAGAACCTTGGTTATGACTTGGACGGTAACATTATGATTGATGCCATCATTCAAATACCTGTATGTGAAGAATGTGCTAACGCACTATACGGCGCTGAATGGGTACTCTGCTACTGTACTGAATGTATGTCTTCTCAATGGATTCTAAAGAGTAAGTCAAAAGTAAGATTTGATAATGATGTGCACGTTATATGGATGAAGGAGTGTCCTGTGTGTTATTCAGAAAATGTACAGCAACTTGATGAACAATAACGACCATAATAAACTAACCTGTTTTATTATGAGGGGACTACTGTTTCCTCGGGACTAGACAGTATAGGAAATACTTCATTATTAGGGGAGGTTAAGCATGGCGAGCCAAATGTATTCAGACGACGATATCTGGGCTCTCAAGAAGATGGAGATCTTGGATGGGATTGACACCGCTATGGAAGATGGCAGCGTGGACAAAGAGGTTTTAGATCTAATGAAAGAGATTTTAGATTCTTGCAAAGTTAAAACTAGTATGAAAGAATACTTCGAGGAGGGTTAACCAATGGGAGAAGTGAGAAGGAAGCGCATACCTACAGCCAAAGAGCTGGAGAGACTGAGTGGAACTAGAAAAGAAAAAAGGGCGCGCAGGGGAGCGAGGCGGGCCGCCAGAAGGAGTGAATAATGCCTACGCGTAAATTATACACTGATGGTCAAGAAAAAAGAAAAGAAAAAAAGAATGTGTACAAAGCAAGCAAGGGTAAAAAGAAGAAGACTAAGAAATGATGCGGTGCCACAGATGTGGCAGACAATCATGGATCAGCTACGCTACAGGCGGTAAGTATAAGTTTGTGTGCGAAATTTGCTGGGAAGAATTAAAGGAGGTGCGTTTCAAATGGCAAAGAGAAAGGGATGGAAGTTTTCCGAAGAAAAAATCCTAATCAATAACTATCATACAGCCACTATTGACGAGCTTAGGGGGTTACTCCCCGGTAGAGAGCCAGATAGTATCAATGCCAAGATTAAGAGATTTAAGAAGGCTGGAAAGATAAAAGGAGGAAAAACAGAAGAGACTATTAGTAGGGCCTACGACCAGAGAAAATAATCCCAGTGGAGGTATTCTATGGACAAAGATATGTCTGACCCCTTTATCGACTCCTTATGTTTAACGTGTAAACACTGTGTTAACAGGGTGATAGAGCCAATTGATTTAGAAAGTTTTATACAGGATTACGGATATTTAGGTGTGGATGATTTTGAGGAGGGTGATGAGTTACTTTTTGGTCAGATAACATGCATGCTATTACACATAGATCTAGACCATGTCGTACTGGAATGTAACAAATACGAACCCGAAAGTATGTCGTCTTTGCTAGAGCATGAATTAATAAAACGATGGTCATTATAAAAACAAAAAATGAGATTAAGAAATTAACTGAAAGTAATTTTATAGCTGGTAAAGTTCTTACTACAATAGCCAGTGAAGTTAAACCCGGATTAACGACCCTACATTTGAACGATTTAGCGGAACAAATCATTATAGAACACGACGCAGTTCCGGGATTTAAGAACTATAGACATTTTAAGCATACTTTATGTACGTCAGTTAACCATCAAATTATACACGGAGTACCGTCCACTCAGAAACTAAAGAGTGGCGACATCGTTAGTGTGGATGTAGGGGTGTTGAAAAATGGGTACTACGGTGACACTGCTATCACCATCCCTGTGGGAGTGATAGACAAGGAAAAACAAAGACTTATAGATGTAACACGCAACGCTTTATTAAAGGGTATAGCAATAGTAGCGACAAACACACGGGTCGGAGATATATCTAAAGTAATACACGAGTACGCGAAAGTCAATGACTGCCGCGTAATTTTTGGGTATGGGGGCCACGGAGTCGGCGCTATTTTGCATGAGGACCCCTTCATACCGAACATATACACAAGAGACCACAACACAGTACTGAAAGAAGGTATGGTTGTAGCGATAGAACCTATGATTGTAACAGGTTCTGATGAAACAACAAAAGAAAGAGACGGGTGGACAATTACTACAAAGGATGGTTCGCCCTCAGCTCATTTTGAGCACACAATATTAGTTACACAATACGGGGCGAGAGTCCTAAGTAAAAGAGAAGGGGAAGCTATATGAATTACACAGTATATTACAAGCCGGTAGAAAATTGGCGATGGACTACACTTGAGAACGTAGCTGGTGATGGTTTCATAACAGAAGCCAAGGCTGACATAAGATTTTTTATACTGGAGGACCACACAAGAATTGAGATACCCTGTAAAGGTGTTATATTTAAGTTTGGGCCCGACAGGCTTGAAAGCATCAAACAGTCTATGGAAGAAAAAAAACCACCAGTACCAAACAGTTCACTTGCAGCGGTGCGGCCAAAAACTTGACAAATCCTGAATCATGTATTATGATTTTGGTGTGATTTATCACTAATAATATTTTTAGGAGGAAGAATGGTAGAGAAATACAAATTTGACGCTAGTGCAGAGGATGGCTTTATACGCATACCACAGAAATTTATGCGTTGTAAAGCCTACATTAATTGGGCGGGCACAAAAGAAAGTGCTGTTTATTTTCATCTGAGAGGGTTCATTATCAGACGGGCTATAAACACCGGCACCAAGAAAATTTATGAAAGATTTTATGAGAAAGGCTTCATAGCCTCTAATTTCTCACAAGAAGACTTGGCATACAACCTTACTGGTAAAGAGTCTAATCAGGGTAATATTAGTCGATACACTAAGTCTTTGGCAGAGAAAGGGCTTGTAAAAATCAAGCGGGTAAAAACACCGCTCGGGTGGTGTAATATTTACATTTTTGGGACCCATGATTTTAACGGACATGAGGCATATTATCTGGATAAATACTTCTCAGACAAGCTATTAGCGGAAAAGACAGAGAAGATGATTAGAGATGTCAATGAATACAATGCTTTGAGTGACCCCGATGAGTGGTAAACTTAAAGGGGGGTTATGTAATTATTACATATACCTCCATGTAATTATTACATACATATAATAGATAAAACTGTATAATAGATAAAACCTGGTTCAAGATAACTTACTAACGTAAGTAATCTTTCACGGAGAAAGCGGCTTTGCCAATGATAAGAACAACTGACCTTTACACTGCAAACAAGACACTAAAATTCATTCACAGAGCTGTGAATGTAAAACCTTTTCAGGTTGTGTGGCGAGGCTTTGTGGTGGCAGGCACATGGAACTCTGTCACGAGAGCGATGGAGAACCGACCGATTTGGCTGCACCCTGATGATGTAAAAGATCTAGAAATATTTCTGGATGGGGTTGACAAACGCTGAAAATGTATTATAATTGTATTAACCGTGTATTTAATGTGTTAACGGCGCCTCAAAAGCGCTAGCAGGATTTAAGGAGATTTAAATGGCTGTACCGTACGTAATTGAAGATGATGGAAAAGGCGGAGAACGGGTTTACGATTTAGGTTCTAGACTTCTAAAAGATAGAATCATTTCTCTTGAAGGGGTGTTCACCCAAGAGCTGGCTGGTTCTATCGTCAAACAACTTCTGTTTCTTGAAGCAGACAGCCCTGAGAAAGATATTCAAATGTATATCAACTCGCCCGGTGGTGAAATATCCGCTATGTATGCTATCTACGACACCATGACATATGTTAAATCGGATGTAGTTACTATAGCATTGGGCACGGCTATGAGTGCAGGAAGTTTTATTTTAGCTGCTGGGGCTAAGGGTAAGCGTTACGCACTACCTAACACAGATATTATGATTCATGAGTTGGCGGGTGGTACCCAAGGTAAGTACCAAGAGATGCTGAACAGGATGAAACACACAGAGAAGTTGTATGCTAAAATGGCTAAAGACTATGTTAAATTCACGGGTCAGAAATTAGTCAAAATCAAAAAGGACATGGAGAGGGATTTCTTCATGGACGCAGAGGAAGCTAAGAAGTATGGCCTCATAGACCATGTAGAATACCAACGAAAATAATGAGATATAACAAAGAGAATCCTAAGACGGGCCGTGTACTTCTAGGTAGCGGTCCTAGGGACCAACAAAAAAGATTAAACGCTGTACAACCGATAGAAGCACTATCACAAGATGACAGGGTAGTAAGTCTTAGAGAAGAAGTTGTTAAATTAAAAGAGACACTTTTACAAGTCCCTAAGAAAACCGCCGGAACCTTCACTGCTGAAGATGTAGACAAGGCCATCAATGATGCACTACCTGAGATAGAACAACACAAGGCTACAGCAGAGGCCAAACAAAGACAGTATGATGGTGTACTCGTTAAGTTAGGCGAACGTGACAAGGCCCTAGCTGGTTTACAGATGGACCTGAATCATGAAAAAGAAAAAGTTATTTTAAGAGACAAGGATTTAGTAAACGCCAGAAACGAAACTACAGAAGTCAACAATAAATTAGTTATGGCTGAAGCTAAGTTTGAAACATTAACAGACAAAATAGCTTCTTTAGAAGAAATAATTAAAACTAAAGATGACGCTATAGAAGCTATCAAGAATGCCCCGCCCACGTATGTACATGGTGATGGGGCAGTTGTAGTTGAAGATCCTGACAGGCCTAAGATGGAGAAGGCCTACATTGATCCTCTTGAGTCTGATGCAGGCGCCGCTATGGAGCCTCACATCACCGTAGAAGATGTAAAAACTACGGATAAAATAAATGTGAACGATAAGGTTGCAAAATTAAAAGGCCTTATGGGCACATTACCGACAAGGAAGTAGGAGGAATTATGAGCGACAAAGGTTTAGATATTGGTACCAACATGTTGGTGGCCGCATCGGTTGACGAAGACGGATCTCCGATTTTCAAAATGCAGCGCGATGCTTTTTATCGCATCGTACCAAAATCAGAAGTTAATAAAAACAGTATTCGTATGTCATTAGAAAAGAGGGGTGCAAACTTCATCACCGAGAACGACACGTTCGTTGTGGTAGGTGAGGACGCATTGGAGATAGCTATTGAGCGCAATGATGTAGCTAAGAGGCCTCTTAGGAAGGGAATCATCTCACCAAGAGAAAAAGATTCTTTGCCTATGCTAAAACTGTTGATTGAGTCATTGATTAATAAAGGCGATGGTAATGACACAGTAGTATACTCTGTACCAGCCAAGCCTATTGATACTCATTTCGATATTATTTACCATACGGAGATAATGGGTATGTATCTTAATGATATGGGGTACAAATCCTTTCCAATCAACGAAGCTTTTGCAATTTGCTTAAGCGAGCTTCTTGACGAGGGGTTGTCTGGTGTAGCCATTAGTTTTGGCGCTGGTATGGTTAATGTGGCCGTTGTTCTTATGGGAGAACCATTAGTCGAATTCAGTTTGACACGTTCTGGCGATTTCATTGACACATCAGTGGGCAACGCACTGGACATATCACCTAGCCTAGTACAGTTGGAGAAAGAGGCTGGTGTAGACTTGTTTAAGTCCTCCACGAAGATTATGGAGGCAGTCTCTGTATACTACAGTTCTGTTATTACTTATACGCTACAGAACATGATACATGAACTAAATTTACGTAAGAAAGAGCTACCAGTATTTAGGGACCCAGTCCCCATCATTGTTTCTGGTGGTTTGTCTAAAGCTACTGGTTTTGTACGCAAAACAGAGGCAGCACTGGCTGCTGGTATGGACTTGCCGTTCAAGATTAGTGAAGTACGTAAAGCAGAGAACCCCATGACGGCAGTAGCAAACGGATGTTTCCTAGCGTCACAGTTGTAATAATGTAACCCCTTAATTGTTAAGGGAGGAATAACATGCGTAATTTAAACGATAAGATACCCGGAGCGCCTAACTTTCAATACAAAGAGTTTGTAAAGTCAGCCACAGCGCTACGTAAGGGAATTAAGAATGAACCAAATGAAGAGCAGTGGCGGGCTCTGGAACAATTGGTTGCCAACGTACTTCAGCCGGTAAGGACGAGGTTTGGTAGGATAAGGATTACGTCAGGTTTTAGGAGTGTTGAGTTATGTGAGGCTGTGGGCAGCAGCAAAAACTCAAACCACGCACGAGGACAAGCAGCAGATATTGAACCGATATCGGAAGGGACAAGGATGATTGACGTTGTGGAGTTTATCTACAACGAATTAGATTTTAGAACAATTATCATGGAATACTTCCCCACAGGATGGATTCACGTAGATTACCGCGTAGGTGGTAATGTAAAACGTCTTAAGTTAAAGGATGCTACGCATCACTACGAAAATATAACTTGGGATGAAGCAAAAAGATTATATGGTTAAAGGAGTGAATTACATGAGTGAAAGAATTGAAGGATCTGTAAAATGGTTCAGTAACGAGAGGGGTTTTGGTTTTTTGTTTTCCGATGAGGATGCACATATGGATGAAGAGGCACGAACAAATTATTTTGTGCACTACACCAGCATCGAAATGGAAGGCTATAAGACATTAAAATCAGCTCAGCGTGTTACCTTCGTGCTCAAGGATACCCCAAGGGGTAAACAAGCTTTCGAAGTATTGTCTGGATAAGACAAAAAACGTGGTTACCCGTCATGTCCAACCAGTTAAAAATTAAATAGAGGCCCTAGCTGGTGGCCTGTTAAAAGGAGAAGACATCATGACATTTAGAAATAATTTTGTAGTAGTAGTAAAATCAAAAGGTAAGGTTCTTAGAGACGAGCGGGGGTATGTACGCCTACCCTTCGGGAGCGACTACTCCATTGTCTTAAAGAATCTTGAAGGCAGGAAGGCAGTAGCTAATGTCACCGTAGACGGTAAGCGTGTATTCGGCGGCAACGAAGTTATTGTACCTGCCAACAATACTGTTGAGATTAAAGGCTTTATGGGTACAAATAATAAAGTCCGTAATCGTTTCAGATTTATCGAGAAGACAGCGGAAATTTCTCGATACCGTGGTGATAGACTCGACGATGGTATTCTACGTGTAGAATTCCGTTACGAAAGAGACTACGAACCCGTGCTTTACGTTAACGACAACCCACAACCGTGGGCAACAACTTGGTACACTGGTGGTTCTGCTGGTACTGGAGGAGCTGATTGGACTTACACAAGTTCAAATTCTACCGGTAATTTTAGTGGCCGCTCTTCAAAAAGTAAGAGTTCGAGTGTGAATTGCTTTTACAGCAATAGCAACGACCAAGGCATCACCGTAAATGGTAAGCCAACCAGACAAGAGTTCGACTACGGTAATGTAGGTAGTCTGGAATCCAGTAAGTACGTGATAGTAATCAGACTCAAAGGCCGTCGCAAAGACGGGGGTCGGGTAGTCAAACCTACCACCACGCGTACTAAGAAACGTTGTCCCACTTGTGGTCACGGCAACAAGTCATACCATAAGTTTTGTTACAACTGTTCCACTTGTTTAGTGTAGAATAATAGTGGCGGGTAACCACACACGAGGATATTATGTATTTAGCAGAGTTGATAACAAGAAAAAAATTTATACAAGAAAAGATAAGAGATACTGGTGAATATTTGTCCAAGGAAACTAACAGGGCAAATGTGGATCTGGCTGTAAAAAACTTGCTGGTTTTACTTGACAATTTGAAATCACATCTTATATTAATAGATGACAAGAACATTTCTACTGTTGTAGAATTAGGCGGTTCTAAAATCACTGTAGCCAACGCTGTTAGGCTGCGCCAGAACACGGAGCGCAAAGTAGATCTGGTGTCACAGCTTATCGCTCGTACAGAGTGTGCGTCACTTGATATGTTTAATTTGATGGAACAGCGAGACAAATTTAATGAGGAGCGTATTCTAATAGACCGGGCAATTCAGAAAAGTGACTGGTCGATAATAATAGATACTAGTAATGATAAAACAGCTTCTAGTTAAATTCAAAGGTATGGACGTAGAGTGTTTTTGTGATATCAACGCCCCCAAGTGTGATTGTAAGGACTGTAAAGAATATGTAGTTAAGTTCACGGAGGTTAAGCGTACGAAGACTACAAAGGGGCCTAAGAAGCCCTCTAAGGTGGCTGACCCTGACATAGCTAAGTTAGAGCGCCAATTAAAGAGAAGCACTTCGGAGCTAGAGCGCTCCTTGAAGAACATGAAAAATATTAGGATAAAATGAATAGATTTAAATATTGGTTGATAATGTGGTTGATTGGTAGACACACCGTAATAGCTAATGCTATGGTGTATGACACATGTGTTGCGCAGTGTACCCCCATCATAAACAAAGATAATATTATTCTAAATTTTGAAGACGCCGCTGGCCACAGGGCCATGCAAATGGTAGAAAAACACGACAATGAAAAGCTGTACAAGCAGGGCGTTCAGCGCTATGGCAACTCATTTGTTTTAAGGAATACTTAATGATTATAGGAATTATAGGAAAGGCCCGAGCAGGTAAGGACACACTAGCGTCCTACTTGGGAGAAGAGTTCAATGCACAGAAGAACAACACATACGTAATGATTGCATATGCATTAGAGCTTAAGAAACGTGTTCAAAGAGACTTTGATCTTAGTTACGAGCAGTTGTGGGGAGACTTAAAAGAGGTACCGGATCTTAGGTATCCTAAGGACGGTCTGGGAATTTCGTCTAACCCAGCGGATTATTGGTCCCCACGCGAATTTCTACAGGACTACGGACAGTTCTTTAGGGATAAGGACATAAACTATTGGGTTAAAGCTTTGTTTAATGTAATAGAAGACAAGGGTTATGATAATGTCATCATTACAGATTGTAGGCACGCAAATGAAGTTTATCCAATCATAGATAGGGGAGGCGTGGTACTAAGAGTGTCACGGCCTATTGAAGGAGCGGCTCAACAACCTAACCATATTTCTGAGATATCGTTGGATAAGGTTGATTTCGAGATTGATTTCGATGTAAGGAATGAAGGTACGAAAGATGATTTAAGAGGGCAAGCTAAAATACTTGTCCCATGGATAGCAGATTTACACAATATGAAATTAAAGGAGATTGACTAAGATGGCAAAGAGCAAAGACTTCACAGTGAGTGTGGCCCCGGACACAGTAATGTATACTAATATTTCTAAGTCCAAGGATGGTTACAACTCAGCGCGTATGGTTGCTAAGATTAGTGACAAAGAATACATGAGTATTTCTTATGAATGGGAAGGCTCTGGCGTCCCAGCATTCGCAATGGATCTTATGGGGTTCATGAAATCGCAAGCGGCCGAAGAAGATATTTGGGAAGGGCAAGAAGAGGCTTACGAAGAGTTTGCGGCTAAGAAGGGCGTGAATCCTTTCATGAAGAAGAAAGACGAGGACGAAGAGGAAGATCCTAAGAAAAAGAAAAAAGACGACAAGAAGAAAAAAGCTAAAAAATAAAGGAGTAGCCTAATGCCTATTGCAATGGAAGCTTTTAGAAAGCCCTACTGGATTAAGTATGAAGAAGGCGCGACTTTGGCGAGAGATGACAGTTTAAAGTGGATGGATTATTCACAACAACCCCGGCGTTACAGAGGTGGGACTTACCCACAAGCGGGATACAATCCCAAGCATAATTCTACTAGAGTAGAACAAGTAAGGCTTGATAGTGATAGTATCACTTTAAAAGGGTTTGACATGACTGAGGGCCCTGATGAAAGACCGCCAATAGGTTAAGGATAGGAGATTTAAATGGTTTCAAATGAGGAAAGGGAAAAGATTTTCCACGAAGAATTAATTAGAATTTACGATGAGCGTATTAGGGAATTTACGCGGCTTTGTCTTATACAAGCGCCAGATTACTTTTTTACAGATTGCCCTGCTAGTTCCAGTGGTAAGTATCATCCTATATCAGAGCTAGGCCCAGACGGTACTATGCTACATACCAAAAAAGTGTTTACTGTGGCCTATGAGCTATGTAGAGCACTGAATTGTGAAGACAAACGTGATGAGATCATAGCTGGTTGCGTAATTCATGATCTGCGTAAGCAGGGGTTGACTAGAACCGGGCATACCACAAGGAATCACCCTGACTTGGCTGCACAACTAGTCGAAGAGGTGCAGGAAGTCACCATGATTTTAGATGACGATGCTTTTAAGGTTATCAGAGATTGTGTGGGCTATCACTACGGACCTTGGAGTACGGGTAAGTGGAAGAAACCACTAGCTAAGTATACTCCTATGGAACTTTGTGTATATCTATCAGATTATACTGCCAGTAAACGCTGTATTGAGGTGGACATCAGGCGATAGTTATGACAACTAATATTGATGCAATTGCGCGAGACGCAGCTAAGAAAGTAAAGAACACAAAGAGTGATTTTGGAGAACTAACCCCCGGTGCTACTGGCAGACGTTATGAACCGGAGGGCGGTGTAACCAACCACAACGAGAGAATACACAGAGAAAGTAGACATGTTGATAATCACATGAACATGCCTTTTACTTTCTCTAAACCTAAACGAGAAGCTAGGGCAGCTTATTACAAGTGCCCAGACTGTGATTATATTCACAGAGGGAATGTAAATACATATGGTTTAATTTGTCCTGAGTGCCATAAATTTGTTATCCTAGAGGAGGTTCAAGATGCCTAAGAAGACGGGTGGTGGTAGAAGAGGAAGACCTATAGGATTTAAGCTAAGCGAAGAAAGCAAGCGTGCTATAAGCATGTCAAAGATGGGACAACGGCATAAACCAGAGACACGAGACAAGATATCAAGAGCTTTGATTGGCTATTTCAAGAGAATGAATCCTTTGTCAGACGAAATCTCTTGTAGTTATGGTAGATTTGAGGATGCGTGTATAGATGAGTGGATAGAAGCAACGAGAGAAGAGCTTAACATGCTTGAAGATGTTATGACTGACAAGTCGATGCGTAATTCACGTAGAATAGAAATAACATGTGGTCAGAACATAGAGTATTTTAGTCACAACCTGACACCAGAACTTATACTTATCTTTAAAGAACACTGTCAGAATAACGGGCTAGACCCGTCCGAGTTTTACGACACCTTGGAGGATACCTAATGCCAGCAAAAGGTAGGGGGAGGCCCAAGAATCCTCCCACAGTAAAGAAGATGATTAAAGAGGTCATGCCCATGCATGAAATCTTTGAGGAAGACGAATTAAGGATATATAATGATCTTGTGGGCATTTATCTACAGGATTTTGAAACTGATGATTTGTCGTCTGGTGATATGGACGATATTATGGATTTAGCCAAGAACAGGGTTCTTGAGATCCGTCTTTTAAAATCAGCTAAGGGACAGGATGATGGTATACAAGATATATCTAATGCCATAGAAAAGATTAGAAAGCAAAATGATAAAATAAAAGAAGGATTGTCAGTACGTCGTAAGGATAGAATCGACCCCAATGAATACAAGGGGTTCTCAATTGTTAACCTAGCCATGGCTTTTGATGACGCTAAGAAAATAGAGCAAATGGAAACCCTTCGTAAAAAGAAGGTCGAGCAAGATAAAATGATTGCTAAGAGAGAGGGTTACAAAGGAAATAGTGAGGACATCGACGTAGAAGAAGACGATAGGGAGGACTAAACTTGAAGCAGAAGGAAAGTAAGCATCTTGAAGTTGTGATTTCTCAGGGCAAAGAGTTAATAGCATTTTATAGACAGAATCCGTGTATAGCAGCATATGAGTTGCTGGGTGTGGACTTAGCTCCAATCCAGCGTTTAGTGTTTGAAGACATGTGGTTCAAGAATTATGTTATAGGGGTGTGTGGTCGTGGTTTTGGTAAGACGTTTTTACTAGGTACGCTAGCCGTCCTTAGCTGTATGTTGTATCCGGGTTACCGCGTGGGCTTAATTGCCCCAGTTTTTCGCCAGTCAAAAATGATATTTGCTGAGGTGGAAAAGTTGTACGCACAATCACCCCTCTTAAGAGAGGCGTGTGAGAAGAGACCCACAAGAGGTTCTGATACCTGTTATTTAAAATTTAAGTCAGTAGCCGGGGGACTTGGTTCTTATATTGAGGCGTTGCCATTAGGTGACGGTAATAAGATCCGTGGCTCCCGTTTTTATTTAATACTTGTAGACGAGCTAGCCCAAGTACCAGACATTACTTTGGACATGGTTGTTCGTCCTATGGGGGCTACTGGTATGAAACCAATGGAGCGTGTGCGCAGACTAGAGCGCCAAGATAAACTGATAGAGTTGGGCTTGGCCATAGAGAGTGATTTTGAGGAGGAGACAGTCAACAAGATGGTTATGACTTCTTCTGGTTACTACAAGTTCAACCACATGTGGCGTCGCATGAAGGACCATTGGTATATGGTAAATAAAGATGCAAACGAAGGTAAGGACAGCCAGTATGCTGTTTGGCAAGTACCTTACTGGGACCTACCAATAGGTTTTTTGGATCTAAACAACATTAAAGAAGCCAAGCGTATCATGTCTCACCACGAGTTCAGTATGGAGTACGAGGCGGCCATGATATCCGATTCTGAGGGTTTTTTCAAAGCTTCCCTAATAGATGACTGCACATTAAATAGTGGCTTTAATTTGGAAATGAGAGGCGCTAAAGAGGGTACCTATGTTATAGGTATTGACCCCAACCAAGGCGGCGCAGCCAGTTGTGGTGTAGTTATTATACGTATGGGTGCTACCACACACCGTATAGCTAATGTAATGGAAGTTAAGAAACAAACTACACAGGGGCTGACTAAAGTGGTACAGGCGCTGTGTGAGCATTATAATGTTGTTCGTATATTCATGGACAAAGGTGGTGGTGGTAAAGCCGTTTGTGACCTTCTAGAAGAAGGGTACGGAGGGGTGGAGCCTATAATTGACAGAGGAAATGACGACCACGCTCATTTCAAAGGCAGACATATATTAGAGATGGTGGTTTTCAATCCAGCATGGATTTCAGATGCCAACTTCGCCACACTGTCACTGCTGGAAGACAAGAAGCTATTGTTTCCTGAAACGCCCATTAGGTCTACTGTAGATTTAGAGGCCAGAGCTTATTCTAATGTAATGACATTGAAATCACAGATGTTGAACATTGTTGTAACACAAACCGCTAGCGGCTTACTACATTTTGATACACCTACCAAGGGTGCCAACAAGGATTTATATTCCGCGTTAATCTTAGCAGCCCACGGTGTAAGACTAATAGAAAAAGAGTTAGAAATTGACGACGAGCCGATACTACATAATGAAAGTGGTATGATACGTTTGAGAGCACCCGGTGCAAGTTGGGGAACCCTAACCAACGCTGGCCCGTCGACAGCTAAAATAACGTATAGCGCGGGAGCAGCACTATTACAAAAGAAAGTTAAATAATCTAACCTCTATATCTTATAGGAGTGGTTTCTAATTATAGGAGGAAGCTATGAAATTAAGTGTATTTGATTGCACTTTTTGGGATTTATGGATTCAAAAGATTCTTAGAAATGTAGCTTCGATGAAGTTTCAATGGCTTCTTTTGTTGTACGTACCTATAATTTATGGTATGTTCACCGAAGGTTTAACATCCGGTCAACCATGGATTACCCCCACAGTGGGGTTGGGTTTTTTGGGTGGTGGTTTCATAACCCTAGCTACTAGTAGAATACTCACAAGATCCAGAGTGACCGAAGAAGCAGAAAATTTCGAGACGTTAGATACAGATAAATAAATGGAAAAAATTAGCATATGGGATATAACGAAGATCATTGCGGCCGTAGCAATTGCTGGGTTCTTGTGGGTACAAGTAAACGCAATTGGTGATGGTATAGACCGTTGGCTAAACAAGACATCAGTACCAGCTATTACCGAAACACAAATTTCACGTATAGCTGCTGACATAATGCATGCCCAAGTCGTGGCTAACAAAGCACAGTTCCAAGAACTACAAGAAAAGATGGCTGAAACAGATAGCCGTGCACTTGAGGCAGCAAAAGAGTTAATAAAAGAACAGGGCGGCCAGATATCTGAGTTGGGCCGTGTTGTAGGGCGGCTTGAGTCCAAAATTATTGAGGTAGAGGCGGACAGTATTCAGCGATTTAAAGCACCGGCTGATGATCCTAGAAAAGAGTTAGAAATAGTACCCGCTGACCGTCCTGCGGCCAATGGTAGGATGATACCTGCTGGTAATATGTATGTTAGTCCTAACATGCCGAAGCTCAAAGACCGTTACGTGTACACACCTGCTCCACTGGATTTCTATTTTGATATTGTACACACACAAAGCCCTGACGGGGATTATAACAAGGGCGGCGTGACAGTATCTATGGCGGTAGAAAGCCCCACAATGCCTACTAAGGACAAAAGAGGTAATTATGTTTATGGAGAAAAGTTTCCCGTAAAAATAAATAGTTTTGAATACGCAAGAACACCAATAACGAAAAAGAGTTGGATGTTCAATCCGCGTATTGGTTTGGGCGGTGCTCTTACTAATGAGTTTTTTGCCCCACAACTAGATGTTAGTTTTTGGTCTTATGGTACAACAAAAATAGATATGGATTGGCGTTTTGTTAATATTGGTATGGGGGGCACTACTGATAAGTTTGTGGCCACGTTTGTACCAGTGTCCTATAACATAGGTAAATTCTTGCCAGTTGTAGAGAATATATTCTTAGGCCCTGCATTCGGGGTAGATTCAGATAGTAAGACATCATATGGTGGAACGCTAATGGTTCCATTTTAAAGGAGAAACGATATGGTTAGACGTTACGATGTAGACATTACGTTAAGACGTTCTGTGGAACCAGCAGTTGTATCTGGAACCACGGATAGGTACACCAATGGTCGCCAGGACTACCGAATTGTTGAACCCACAGTGGCCACAACAGTTTCTGGCACACCTAATACGGAGTTCATCTTATAGGAGTTTTAAATGGCGGACATAGATAAAATTACAAAAGATTTACAGACAAAGTACCCTAAGGCTGGCATCAGATCCATAAATGTTGATGAGTCTTCAGGGACATCTACGTTCCTGCTAAATCCTAATAAGGACGTAGAGTTGGCTTTCATAGAGCCTAGTAAGGGAGGCGCCGTACCAAGGGTATACAGGGACGCCGCCGCCACAGTCACTAGGGATGCTATACAGAACAGGTCCCCCTTGGATCTTATCACACCTAGTGTCATGGATGAAAGTCCTCAGGAGCTTTACAAGAGGGCCATCAAATACTATTATACTGAGCCTATTGTAGGTGCGGCCATCAACACATTGGCAAACCTAGCTGCCAAAGGCTTTGAGAATGACATTGATGATCCAAACATAAAACAATTCTATGATGTATGGGCATTCGATGTTAACATGGATGAAATGCTAGAATGGATTTTTCTAGATTTCTTCAGAACGGGACATGTGACCACATATAAAGTACTAGCTAAATATGAACCACGTGTATCCTATCTTTCACCAATTCCCGGACAAAAAATTAATAATGGTAAAAAGCCCGCTAAAGCTACTGGTCGAACACTTTCTAAGAGGCACCAGCAAGAAGTGGCAGCCATCGTTGAGAAAGCCAAGGCTGCGGGACTAACTGATGAAGCTATAGAAGCTGTGGAGTTAGCAGCAAAGAAGAACATATGGTCTAAGGGGCATTTACCTGCAGACTATACCGTTCTTAATCCTGAGTTGGTTACTATTGAGGGTAACCTTATGTTTAACAAGACTGTTGTTAAGCTTACCCCACCCCCAGAGTTAACCGAACTTTTGAAGAAAGCATCCGGCGAACAAACAGAAGAAGAGAAAGAACTTATTAAAGCCCTACCTAGTGATCTAAAGACTGCTGCAGAAAAGGGTGGAGAGTATCAGCTAGACTATAGACTAGTGGGTTCTATTACCTATAGGAAGCAGCCGTATGAGCGTTACGCCAAGCCAAGATTCGCGCGTGCGTTTGATTCCATTGAATACAAGCGGTCATTACGTGAAGCTGATTTAAGTACGTTAGATGGCATATCTAACTATATACTAAAAATTACTATTGGTAATGATGAGTACCCCGTAACTACACAACCGCAGCTAGAGGCTATATCTCAGTTGTTTAACACACCTAGTAAGTCATTCGACATTGTGTGGAATCACACCCTGAACATTGAAAAGATTGTGTCACCTGAGATTGAGAACATCTTGGGCATAAAGAAATATGAACAGGTTAATGACGACATCACCGGTGGTTTAGCCATCACTAGGGCGCTTATTGATGGGGTAGGGGACTTGAACGCCCCAGAAGCTGAGCTGGTCGTTAAAGGCATGATGGAAGAAATTAATTATGCCAGAAGACAGGTCACCAGATGGATTTATAGAGAGTACCAACAAATTGCGGAAGCTATGGGTTTTGACAGGTTTCCAAAGGTACGTTGGGATGAGAACATACTACAAGATATTATACTATATATGAATACTGTATCACAACTAGTGGACAGAAGAATGTTGAGTTACAACACTGCCCACGAAATTCTGGGTTTCAACTATGACACGGAGTTGGCAAACATGGAGATAGAGAAGCCACTTGTGGAAGACGGTACATTGGGTATCATTGGCTCGCCATGGCAACAGCAGGCACAAGGCGCTGGTGGCGTGCAGCCAACACAGAAGGCACCTAAGGGCTCACCATCCAATGGTAGACCTACAGGTCAAACCAACAAGAAAACCAAAGATACCAATCCACAATCAAAAGTAAAGAAACAAGCTAAGCCTAATAATCCCAAGAAATCGGCATCGTTTAAAGATGTAGCGGCGCAGTTGTCTGACGAGGATTTTGCTGGTCTTTTAACAGAACTAACTAAAGCTAGATTTAAAAGTAAGATTGAGGAGAATCAATAATGGATAACAAACCCATACTGCTTGAAGCAGAGATTGAAGTTGAGAAAGTGTCGGAAGAAGCCCAAGAGAAGGCTACTGCGGCGATTATTGAGTTGCCTAAAGATGACGAGAAACAAATGGATCTTCAATATCTGTCCGCCATCTTAGTGTCTTCAGGCGAGAATTTAAATCATGCTTACTTTCTACCTTCAGAGCTTGTTAAAGCTGAGGGCACGATTGTTAGTAAAGCTCTGGATATAGAGCACAAGGAAGATGAGATTATTGGACATCTTTATGATAGGGCCTTCATGACCAAAGAGGGCGCCAAATTAGAGATGGCTGAATTAGCGTCAGAGGACGCAGGTGTTCTTGATAAAAAGGACATGCATGTAGCGATGGCCGCTGTTGTTTACAAAAACAGGTTCCCAGAGATAGCTGATGAAATTGACGCTGGTAATTGGAAAGTTAGTATGGAGTGTTACTACCAGAGTTATGATGTCAAGATTGGCGACCTTATTATCACACGCCCAGAGGCAGAGGCCTTGGGTATAGCTACTATGGGTGATAGTCTTTTTGGCAGATTGGCCAAAGTAATCAAAGGCGGTGTCGAGATAGCTGAAGGCACTGTAACACGGGTTCTAAGGAACATAACCTTCTCGGGTTGTGGTATTGTTGAGAAGCCCGCAAATCCACCGTCTGTGGTATTAGAGACGGCCGGGGAAAAGGCAAAAGTAAAGGTGAGTAAGGAGCTTTTGATCATAAATTATGACGAGCTTGAACAGGACGAGGAAGTGGCGAATAAAGTAACCTCTCCAAAAGTAGAGGAAGTAGAACGTATTACAGACGATCCCGCATATGAACTAAGCGAGGTCAGAGAGTACGTGAAAACTGTTGTAAAAAAGATGTTAAAAAATACTAAACAGCAATCATTGTTGAAAGGTTTACAGGCTGCTTTATGCGAGGCAGCTCAAATAAATAATGATCGTGCAAAAGGAGACTAATTATGGGCGGTTCTATTGGAAAAGCGCAAACTGGATTTTTGAAAAGTATTCCAAAGCTTACAAGAATTAATGGTGACGATAACCTAAAGGTTATCTATCGAAATTTGGGTAACAATCATGCATACCCTTTTGTTTGGGCAGAGTCTTTTACTGTGGCAAGCGGTACTTCTGAAGTAACTCTTGCTAGTGGTGTGAAGTTTCATGGCTACGACCTTGCGTCTTATGCCAATGTAACAGTTACACCTTGCTATAATGCAGGTACTAATTACATTACTAAAGACACTACAGCTAATACTATTAAGTGCACAGTTGCTAATGCAGGTGCGAACGATGGTAGTTCTACGCTGGATGTAAAATTTATGCTTGGTATGGACCCGATGATAGACGGGATTTATTGTAGAGGCAACACGGGCGCAATGCCTAGTTACCCCTAATAGGTAAGTCTATAATATAGTACAATGGAATGGGAAAAGGTTTTTAGTATGTATACGCCCTAATATATAGAAGGGCGCAGGTTGGTAACCATATACTGTATAAAAGGTAAGTAAAATATATAGGAGGTATTATAGATGGACGACACATTGAAGACAGAGATTGCCGCTACTGTAGCGGAGATCTTTTCTGCTAAAGAAGAGGCTGATAAACGTCAACAGACAGAAGACGCCCTTAGCAAGTCCGCTGAATCAATTAAAGCTATGACTGCCTCACTTGATGCCAAAACGGCAGATAATGAGGAACTGGCTTCTCAGGTAGAAGCTATTACTAAGGAAAGAGATGACCTTCAAGTTGCGCAAGAGGCGGCCGACGAGAAGTTCAACACTGTGAATGACGAGTTAGAAGCCGCGAAAGCGGAAATGGATGATATGAAGAAGGACCAAGCTGCTGCAATTCGCGTAGCTGAGCTTGAAGAGGCTAAGGTTCTTGGCAAGGACACTGATGCGGTGCAAGCAAAGATCCGTGATATGTCTGACGAAGAGTTTGCAGCTTACAAGGAAGAGCGTGTAGCTCTGAGAGAGGCTGTGCTCGCTGAATTGGCAATCGAGGCTGAAGAAGCTGAAGAAGAGGTTGCTGAAGAAGAAGTCGCTGAGGAAGAGGTAGCTGAAGAAGAAGTGGCTGAGGAAGAGGCTCAGGAAGAAGTTGCTGAGGAAGAAGTTTCTGAAGAAGCTGCGGAAGAAGAAGTTGCTGAAGAAGAGGCCGAAGAGGCTGCAGAGGAAGATGAGATTGCTCCTGCAGAAATCAAAGGTCTAGGACATAGCCTGTCTGCTGCGCTTAATTTTGAAGTACTACCATCAGACGATTTGATGTCAAAATATGAAAAATTAGGTCAAGCGATGGCCGACGAATTCAAAAACGGAAAGTAACGATTAAAGGAGGAGTAGGATATGTTTATACCTAGAGAGCCTGTTTTAGAAAGCCAGTTTTGTCACTACGGCACTCAAACTGCAAATACACAAGGCATCGGCGGCGTAATTGCTTACGCTGGTAGTGTCGTATACCTTGATAGTGCGGCATCAAATGAGGAAGCTCTAATTTACCGCTATAACAACCACGCATCTGTGGCCGGACTAACAGCTTCTGAGAAGTTGCCTTACGGATTTCTTTTGCAGAAAGTGAAAACTGGATATCATGATGTACACCCAACTGGTTTTTATATGCCAGGAGACTTGGGATCTAGCGATGTTATTGCGCAACCAACTTACGACGGTTCTGGCAATATCAACGGCAGCAAGGCCGCCCCCGCTGGTGTAGGACACCTCGGTATCTATGATACCGTGCATTACACAGCAGAAGCTTCTGCTGACCTTCTACCTGGAGACGTATTGTATGTAGCTTCTAAGCGAGATGCAGACGCCACCGGTGGAAAGCTTACCAATTCGACCACTGACTCAGCGACTGATGCTACTGATGTTCAGGGTGTTAGATTGGCTTTGGCTGGAACGCCACCTACTGTAGCGCGTGTCCTTAAGGGCGCCTCTGCAGTTAAGGCCGCAGCGAATATTGCTAATACCACGTTGTACCCAATTAGGGTAAAACTGTTGGTGTAAGTAAGAAGTAACAAAAACGGATGAAAGCGCCTTCGGGCGCATCCGAAATTATAGGAGGAGTTGTTTACCATGGATAAGAAAGAAATGATGGATCTCTTTAAAGAGACCTCGAACATCAATACGCAAGAAGGACTTGCTGCTTATAGAGCATTTGCCGCTGCGTTAACAACTCCGATCCTTCAGAAGTTAGAACTTGACTCCATCATGAGGACACTATTCGCTGTTGAGCGTTTGGCCCCCGGAGCACAAGCTTCATACCCTGTAGCAGAAGACTTTGAGATTCCTGTTTGGATTCTCCCAGGTCTTGGTTACATGGCACAAAACTTCATCGAAGGCATCGGTGAAGAAGTATATGTCCCGACATTCGCTATCAACGCGTCTGGGGACTGGAAGATTACTTACGCGAGAGACTCTCGTGTAGATATCGCTTCCAAGGCTGCTGCAAGAGCCGCTAAAGACCTTGCGAATTACGAGGAAGAGTGTGGTTGGCGTGTAATTATGCCTGCTGCTACTTCAGCATTCTCTGGCAAGGGCCTTTTGGGTTCCCGCCCAGCACCTATTTATGAGATTAACCCTGCGTCCACTGGCGCTGGTTACCTCTCTAAAGAACTCATCAATAAAATGATGGTTGGTTTCAAGAGAACTGGCCGTACACTCACGGATCTGTATGTATCTCCAGAAGATGCTGCCGATATTCGTGAATGGACAGATACAGATATCGACCCCGTAACCCGCCGTGAGATTTTCCAAGCGGCTGGCATGGGTTCCATTTGGAATGTACAGCTTCATGAAGTACAGCATCTTGGAGCTACTGGTCTTTATAACATCAACGGCTACGGCTCTGCGTACGGTAAGTTTGTATGTGATAGCGGTGCTAACACATACAATCAGTACACTCTGGATAAT
Organism: Candidatus Fermentibacterota bacterium; assembly: GCA_003644925.1. Taxonomy (GTDB): domain Bacteria; phylum Fermentibacterota; class Fermentibacteria; order Fermentibacterales; family JCC-6; genus Aegiribacteria. The sequence goes on along the minus strand of QNDS01000009.1, from coordinate 2,721 downwards.
CCGAATGTCACCGCTGCTGACGGCACTGTCGCCACTCTCGGTGAGACTCAGGTATTGGCATTTGACCTTAGCGTCAACGATTCTTTGGTTATGCCTATCCGTAAAGAGTACGAAGCCCATGACGATCCGACTCTGTTGAGACGTCAGAAAGCTGGTTTCTTTGGTTGGGCTGAGCTTGGTTTTGCTTGTCTAGACAGCAGAATGCTTGGTGTCGGTATCATTGACCGCAGTCTATAATCAAGATAAATATCTCGTTAAACATCTCGCACCCAGAAGGGTGCGAGATGCTGAGAGGTTTATATGATTTTTTTAATTCGATTTATACTATCGGTGATCCTCACAGAGGCTCTTACTGAACTTATAAGTAAATCGGAGATTATGAGCCCTATAAGAAAATGGTTTTTTGATCATCGGCAGGTGAGTATGTTTAACTGGATACACAATCTGTTGGATTGTGGCTATTGTACTTCCGTATGGATCGGGTTATTCACCGCACTCACTTTTCTGTTTTTCAGTAACATCTACCTAGACCTTTTCTTTGCAGGCATCATAATCCACCGCTTATCAAACGTATTACATTTTTTAATAGACAGGACTAATTCGTATCACGAATAACGGACAAGGGACTTAATTACTAGAAGAGGAGAAGAATATTATGAAGGGATTTGTAAAAAATAAAAGCCACATGTGGGCACACGCTATGAAACGTGCTGTAGGGCCCGGACAAACCGTGCCTCTAGAGGAACTGTACAACCAGTACGGAAAAAAGCATGACTTACAAGATGGTAGAGAATTTACAGAATGGTTGGCTACTGTTAAGTTACAAGACACCACACGATGGGAAATCGTAGTAGAAGAGGAATCGGCTGAAGTAAGCGAGGAGCTGACCTCAGAAGTGGGGGCTGGACCTGCTACCAAAAAAGTAGAAGCAGCGCAACCAGCGCCACAACCTGAGGTTGTTTTAGAGGACGGGGAATCCAATAAACCTACTCGCCACTTTGAAGTAGCTGATGTTGTCGGACTTACAGTTCGAGCGGCACGAGATAAAGTGCCTGAGATTAGTGATTTAAATCTCTTGAAATATGCTTTGCAAGAGGCTAATCAATTGAGCGGTAAAGATACTCTATGCCAGATGTTGAGAAAGAGAATATTGGAATTAGAGTAATTTTGCGGTAGACTTCTGTGGCCGTAATTTTTTGTATGCTTTTGATTTAAATGGTTATGATTTTTGTAATCAATAACATTAAAGGAGAATGCTAAGATGGCTAGAAGCTTACTAAGACAATTAGAACAAATTAGGAGATCTGCCACCTATGACGACGCTGTTGCTGGAACTGATACTTCCGCAGTCGCCGAGCCCGTTATATCGGGCTCTCTTGAGGCTGACCTTAATGTCTTAAGAACATTGGTAAAAGATCTTAAAGGTAGTACTAATTGGTATGATGATCTTGGCAGTTATTTTGATCCAACAGACACTGACGGTGGTAGTGTAGAGAACAAAGCTCTAAACATTACCAGCTTTAAGAATCAGACTTTGGATGCCAAGACCGTAATCGTGCCAGTAAGAGACTTCGGTCCCGGCGATGCCGGTTACGCAGTAACTTCTGGTACTACAGGAGTATTGCGTACGATTACTACCCAATACGCCACGGATGCTGACAGAACAGGTTTGCCTGTTTTCGCTAGCGTAAGTGGTACGTACGACGTTGGCGGTAGCGACAACGTTGTTCGTGTTGATGTTTTAAACGCTGCTAATGACCAAGAGTTTGAAGACTCTTCTGGTTACACTATTTATGCTAAGATGCACGACGGCGCCGATAATGCGGGCACCGGACGTGGCACCGATGTATATTTTAAGTTTTACGCTAATGGCTCAGAGGTTGATCTTTCTGCGGTAACTGACGATGTTGACAATGTTAAGTTCGTATACCCAGTAAGAAAACAAATGTCAGCCATGAACGAGTATGATTGGTTAAGAACAGACTTTGTCAGTTCTTGGGAAGGTGATGTTGAGTTAGTAGAAGACATTACCAACTTGTGGTCTTACACAGGCGCTGTAGATGGTGATGGTTCACCGCAGCCTTGGAGTAGTGCTACCTCCAATTATTTATTGAGTTCTGACCCATCAGACCTACAATCCGCTGTTGATTTAATCAATGACGGTGTTGGTGATATGTCTTTTACGGAAGACAATTATCTTACTGATGGTATGTCCGTAGCGGCTGCCTTAGACGCCTTGGATCAGGAACTACAAGACATTGCTGATAATGTTGACTCGGGCGTCGGCGAAAAATATGTTGAATCTGTTGCTGTACAAATTGATAAGAACACAACGCATCAACTTCCGTCAGCTATCATATTAGCTGGTGGTTATACCCCAGTTAGTACAGCGGGTAGAGAAGGCCAGAATATGGATGTTTATGTTGATGGCCAGTTGCTTGCGGCTGACACCGGCGTCAATGGAGCAAATGCCGACAGAGACTACGGTGAAACTACCGCGTCTGGTGTTATGTTTAGATTTAAGATTCAAACTGGACGTAATATTACGTATATCGTAAGACAGTAAACACTAACGAGGAGTAAAAGCTATGGCCAATTATGTGAACATACAGATTGCAGATAGTCCACCTACCAGTGGTTTTATTAATGTTGCTGATTCGGCTACTAGCTCTTGGTTTACTCATGCGAGAGATGTAGAAGTTGGGTTATACCCACCCACTT